>NZ_JAPPTH010000012.1:0-180757 GCF_027587015.1 Vibrio sp. Makdt | reverse complement strand
AAACTTTCTGATTAGGTCTGAATTAACGAACCGTTTATTCCGTTACTGCTTCTTGTTTGAAGCATGGGCTTTTAAGCGTGTTCATGCGTTCAATTTCACTGGTTAGACGCAGTGACAGTAGCGCTTTTTGGTTCGATGCGAAGTCGAACATCACGATAGTCGCTGTCCCTACAGTAGTAAGTTTTTGCTGCGCTTTACTGACGATCGCGTATTCCATGGTAAAACGGTCGTCTTGAATATCGGTGACTCGTGAGCCCACCATCAAAGTATCAGGGTAGGTGACTGGTCGGAAATATTTACAATAAGTATCGCCAAGGACAGGGCCAACTTTGGTGATTGCCATCTCTTCCATCAGCTCTACGTGCTTAAAGAAATCTAAGCGAGCGGTTTCAAAGTAACGAAAATACACAGCGTTGTTGACGTGATTGAGTGCGTCCATTTCTCCCCAAGCGACTGGGATTTCTGTTACTACCGGGTAGTCAGATAATAGTGCTTCCATGCGAACTCTCTTATTGTTATTTATCCTACATTGGAATAAAAACCCTACCGCTAATTTAACAAAACTGCAACACGTGTGATTTAAGTTTTTGAAGCTAGAAATCACACGTTGTCAGAGACTTGGCTGTTAGCTATTAGCAGGTTCGTCACTCAGGTGTTTGAATTGGAGTTCAACCAGGCGTTGGTATAGTTCACAGCTATTGATGAGCGACTGGTGGTTGCCGATGTCTACAAGCTGCCCTTGATCGAGCACCGCAATTTGGTCTGCGTGTTTGATTGTCGACAAACGGTGAGCGATGATGATCGTCGTTCTGCCGCGCATTAATTCTTCCAATGCTTGTTGAACATGATGCTCACTTTCGCTGTCTAGGGCGCTAGTTGCTTCATCCAGTAATAAGATGTTTGGATCTTTCAAGATGGCACGCGCGATAGCAATACGCTGACGTTGACCACCAGACAGCCTTACGCCTCGTTCCCCAAGGAAACTATGATAACCATCTGGTAGGTTCTGAATGAACTCATGTGCGTGTGCTTTTTTCGCCGCTTCAATCACTTGTTCATCGGTCGCTTCTGGGTTGCCGTAGCGAATGTTATGGAACACATCGTTACTGAACAGAGCGGGTTGTTGAGGAACAAGCGCCATCTGCTTTCTTAGTTCGTTCGGATCAAACTGATTAAGTTCCACGCCACCTAGCGTCACTTTACCCATTTGAGGATCGTAGAAACGTTGCAGCAATTCAAACAGGGTGGTTTTACCTGCACCAGATGGGCCAACTAACGCCAATACTTTACCTTCGTGCGCGGTTAACGACAGGTTGCTTGTTGCTGGTTGATCCGGTCTAGACGGGTAACAGAAGGTCACATTATCAAAAGCGACTTCTGGCGTTAGGTTATCGAGCGATGTTGGATTCTCGACTGGGGCAACGATGTGGCTTTCCACTTGCTGAATCTCAATTAAACGCTCGGTGGCACCTGCCGCACGTTGCAGTTCGCCCATCACTTCAGAAATTGTCCCTAGCGATGAAGCGACCATAATCGCGTAAAAGACAAACGCAGCCAAATCGCCGGCGGACATGGTGCCGTTGATAACATCAGTACCACCCACCCAAAGCATGCCTGCAATCGCACTGAACACGATAACAATCACGCCAGAGATAAGAATCGCGCGCTGTTTTACGCGTTGACGACCAATTTCATACGCCTTTTCTACTTCAAGCGCGAATGATGCTTTCTCTTGAGCTTCTCGGCTGTAGCTCTGAACGGTTTTGATGTGCTCAATCGCTTCGCCCGCATAAGAGCCAACGTCTGACATCGAATCTTGGCTTTTACGTGATAGCGCTCTTACACGACGCCCGTAAACCAAAATTGGAATCAAGATAAACGGCACCGATGCCAGCACAATAAGCGTGAGTTTAATGTTGGTGGCAAACAACATAATGATTGCACCAAGGCACATCAGCGCGCTGCGCATCGCCATCGAGAACGATGAACCAATGATACTTTGAAGTAGCGTTGTGTCTGTAGTGATGCGCGACATGATGTCGCCACTGCCATTGGTTTCAAAGTAGCTCGGATGTAGTGTCACAACGTGATTGAAAACCGATAGTCGGATATCTGCACTCACGCGTTCGCCTACAGAAGACACCAAATAGAAGCGGAAGAAGGTACCAATAGAAATCAATACCACCACAACCATGATGAATTGGATAGCGCTACCTAAGTCTGATAAAGATTGTTGGCTAAAACCCTGGTCAATCAGAAGGCGAATACCGTGTCCCACTGAGAGGGTTAAGCTCGCTGTGAAGATCAAAGCGATCAGAGCTGCAATCACGCGGCCTTTGTAAGGTTGAATAAATTTAATCAGCTCAAGCAAAATGCTGAGGCTTTTCTTCTCTGGTTTTGATTCTGGATTCTGTTGAGTCTGTCGCTGAGTAGCCTCAAGCGTAGAAGAGACATCGTTTTGCATATGATTGCCTTAGTGTTTGTCGCTTTAAGAATAGATGACTGGTTACTTGTAATACGTCTTGTTCGCTGGCAAGTGCTAGTTATTGAGAATAGATGCCATTAAAGCATTTATTGGAGCGTCACGCTTCCTAGGAAACTCAATTTTCAATAACTCGTGTGCATTCGATGCGTACGTGGAAAGCTAAACAAAAGGAAAATTAAGCACACTTATTCGCCGCTGTCAGAGTAATAATAGGGTGGTTACCCCTGATTTTTATTCAGGTGTATAGGTTCAATTAAGAGTCTACCACCTTCGCTGATTAAGTGGGTTTGGATTTATAAAAACGTTTGCTTTTTGGTGTCATATTCGAGTTTTCAATAACTTGGATGAAAAGAGGTAGGAGCAGTTAATGAGGCTGTTTTTTGTGCAATATTTGTTACAAAAATTCAACAAATTAAATTTTTATACATTTTTCTTGCATAAAAGTTCATTTTAAATAGAATAACCAACAAATGACAATTAATGCAGTATTTTGGCATGAGTATTCAAGTAAAGAGCATCAATAAATCATACGGCGATATCCAAGTTCTTCACGACATCAGTTTTAACTGTAAGAGTGGTGAAACCTTGGTCCTGCTTGGCCCAAGCGGCGCCGGTAAGAGTTCACTACTGCGTGTTTTGAACCTGCTAGAAATTGCGGATAACGGTGAGCTAGACATTGCGAATGAGCAATTCGATTTTTCTAGCCAGATCCAAGAGAAGCAGGGGCTGAAACTTCGTCGTAAAGTCGGCATGGTTTTCCAACAATACAACTTGTGGCCACACATGACGGTAATGGAAAACTTGATTGAAGCACCAACTAAGGTTGCAGGCCTAGATAAGCAAGAAGCGATCAAACAAGCGCAAACGGTTTTGAAAACTTTACAGCTTGCAGACAAAGCAGACGCTTGGCCATTACAACTATCAGGTGGTCAACAACAACGTGTCGCGATTGCTCGTGCTCTTATGATGAAGCCAGATGTATTGCTATTTGACGAACCAACAGCGGCTCTTGACCCAGAGATCACCAACCAAGTTGTTAGCATCATCAAAGAGCTAAGCGGCACCGGGATTACTCAGGTGGTAGTGACTCACGAAGTTGACTTCGCCAAGAAGATTGCGAGCCACGTTCTTTACCTTGAAAAGGGTTACATCGTGGAACACGGCACCAGCGACGCATTTATTAATCCGCAAACTCCAGAGTTTGCTGAGTATTTGACTCACTAAGTCACTGACTAGATTTACCTAAACACAACATCGATTAAAACAATCAAATTATAAGAATGGCCACAGGCCACTATCACAATGTATTCGGAGTAACAAAATGAAAAAGATTCTACTAGCTTCACTTATCGGCCTTGCTTCTTTCAATGCAGCAGCTCAAGAAGAAATCAAATTCGCAATGGAAGCAACTTACGCACCATTCGAATACATGGATGAGAACAACCAAATCCAAGGCTTCGACGTTGATCTAGCAAACGCACTTTGTGAGGAGATGAAAGCGACATGTACTTTCCACAACCAAGCGTTCGATAGCTTGATCCCAGCTCTTAAATTCAAACGTTATGATGCGGCTATCTCGGCAATGGACATCACTGAAGCACGTCTTCAACAAGTAAACTTCTCTGACGCTTACTACGACAACTCTGCAGCATTCATCTCTATTGAAGGCAAAGTAGCAGACCAAGCAGCACTAGAAGGCAAGCGTATCGGTGTTCAAAACGGTTCTACTCACCAAAGCTACCTACTTGAGCAACTGCCAGGTGTGACAGCTGTACCTTACTCAAGCTACCAAGATGCATTCATCGATATGAAAAATGGTCGTATTGATTCTGTATTCGGTGACACAGCGGTAGTCGCAGAATGGTTCAAGAAAGAAGACAACCTGACGTATGTTGGCGAGCAAGTAACAAACCAAGAATACTTCGGTAACGGTTTCGGCATCGCAGTAAACAAGAGCAACCCAGAGCTAGTTGCACAGCTGAATACAGCACTTGCAGCAGTGAAAGCGAACGGCGAATACGACAAGATCTTCAACAAGTACTTCGGTAAGTAATATGCAGTTAACGGGTTACTCTTTAGGGCTCGTCGAAGCAAGCTGGATGACAATTCAGCTTGCATTCGTAAGCCTATTGGTTGGATTAGTTTTAGCGGTATTGTTTGCTGGCGGTGAAATGTCTCGTCGCATTGCAATCAAATGGCCGACAACCGCGTTCGTGACAATCGTACGTGGTCTACCAGAAATCTTGGTAGTTTTGTTTATCTACTTTGGTTCAACACAAGTGCTCTTCATGATCACTGGTGACTTTGTTGAAGTTAGCCCGTTCTTATCTGGTGTTGTTGCGTTGTCACTTATCTTCGCTTCTTACGCTTCACAAACCATTCGTGGTGCATTGAAAGCAGTAAGTAAAGGGCAGAGAGAAGCGGCGAGTGCATTGGGTATCCCTCAATCACGCGCATTTTTCAGAATCGTATTGCCACAGGCAGTAAGACACGCACTGCCAGGTTTAACGAACCAATGGTTGGTTCTATTAAAAGACACCGCTCTGGTTTCACTGATTGGCGTAACCGATCTATTGAAGCAAGCGCAATTAACATCAGCAGCAACGCACGAAGCATTTACTTGGTACGCAACGGCGGCAGCTATTTATCTGATCATCACATTGATTACGCAAAGAGCAGTAAAAGTGATTGATGGTAAGTTCTCTATTCAAGGTTTGGGTAATAAAGGGGCAATGGCATGAATCAACAATACCTCTCTCAAATGCTTGAAGGCTTAGCCACCAGTCTTCAGCTGACCGGCGCTTCACTGCTTGTTGGTTGTATCTTGTCTCTGTTGATGACGGTAACATTGATCCTAAGATTACCTGCAATTCACTGGGTAACACGTGGCATCATCACCTTGTTCACTGGTACGCCGTTACTGGTTCAAATCTTTCTGGTGTATTACGGCCCGGGTCAGTTCGATTGGATTCGTGAAAGCTTCATGTGGACGTGGCTGAGCCAACCTTGGTTCTGCGCAATGTTGGCATTGGCTTTGAACACAGCAGCATACAGCACGCTACTGTTCAGAGGTGCATTCAACGCGATTCCAGCAGGGCAGTGGGAAGCATGTCGTGCATTAGGTATGGACAAAATCGCAACACTTAAAGTGTTACTACCATACGCACTACGCCGCGCCGTTCCAGCGTATTCAAACGAAGTGATTCTAGTCTTCAAAGGCACATCACTAGCAAGCACTATCACCATCATGGATTTGATGGGCTACGCTCAGCGTATTAACGGCCAAACCTACGACACATTAACCGTATTCGGTATTGCTGGCGCATTCTACCTAGCAGTCAACGGCATTTTAACGCTGATCTTCCGCCAAGTAGAGAAGAAGGCCTTAGCTTTCGAAGCTGCGTAAGTTAGCTACTTAAAAGTTTAATTAACGTATAAAGCCTGCCATTTATGTCCGCATAGATGGCAGGCTTTTTTTGTGCTTTCAACATAGCTCGGAGGGCTGTGGGCACATACAGTACGAGAGAGTTTTCGCTAGATTTATACTATATGGGGATATTCTGCACTTTGTCATTCGTTGTACTTATCTATGTTTTAAGTCACTGAAACTAAGCAATTAATTGTGGTAGAGTTCCATGCATATGAAACTTGACCGAAAAATTCTGTATTTCAATGCAGAATTTTTCTGTCTAAAAGCTGTTATGTGCTTCAAGGATGATGATGAAAAAAGTAGTACTTTCAATATATTGCTTAATGGCGTTTAGTCAGGCTAATGCTGACGTCAAGCTAGACTTTCCCTTTCAGAAAAAGTTTGAAGTGTATGAGATTAGCGGGAATAGTGTTGAAGAAATTGAGCGCTCATTTAACGCTAGACCTGAGTTTCTCGTAAATGAAGGCTTTGACGGGTACACCGCGTGGAAATACGACTTCCATACGAATGATGATTCTTGTGAAATTCATGAATTTGAGCTTGAAGTTACCTATATACTTCCGAAGTTCGAAATGTCTAAGACTTCAGATGAGTCAGCTGAGGAGTTTCGTCCATACCTTGAGAAGCTCTATCGTCATGAACAGATTCATTGTGCGCTTGCAGTTAAGTCGATGCACGAAATGTATTTAGCCTTCAAACGAGGGCTGCGTGGAGGGTGTAGTAGCGCAAATGATAGAGTCATTGAGCTTGAAGGTGATTTAGTGGAAAGTAATGCTCTGTTTGACGTTTATACATCGCATGGAGAAATTGAATTAGCAGAGTCTCCTTTTGGTGAGGGGCCTTACGTGAAAATATGCGAAATACCTTTCGCGCCAATGTCACCACGCATATAACAATAAATTTAAGCAGATTCGCAACGCTTGGCACTTTTGGTTTGAATCAGTTTTAGTGTTTACGGCACAATGCTTTAGGTAGGTGGCAGCGTTGCTCACTACTTAATTTGGCGTTAGCCCACAATCGATGTATTGATGTCAGGAGGAAAGATGAATTATTGGCAAAAAACAAAGCTTAAAGTCATTCCGTCAATAAACAGGGTACGTTTAAATTGTCGATTAGAGAAAACTCCTAAATTTTTTCGTATCGTCATACACGAAAAAGCTAAACCTTTTTTTACATGGACGAAAAGAGTTCTTACAGCAATCAGTTTGCTTGCGGCGTTCTATGTGTTTGACCATTCCATTTATGCTTTTCTCTTCGGTGTTGGAGTATGGCTACTAATCACTTTTGTCGAAAAAACAGTTTTCATCTATAACAGCCTTTTCGTTATGCCTCCGTTAACGTATGAACACGATCCTGCAAGACTGCTCGGTACTTCATTCGGGGTTGCAACTCCACCTGATGGTGGGCCTGAAATACCAATTGTCGGTTTTGTGGTTGCGGACGAAGAGTATGGGCGTCAAATGCATGAAACTTTAAAATATTGGACGGACAACAACTTCCATGATGAAGAGGGGCGTGTTTGCTTAAGCGCAATTGTTCTAAACCCGAAAGAGTATGTATTTCTGTGTTACCCAAACCTTGAGCATCGCGCTGTTGAAGAATTTCATAAAGAAGTTGAGGGTAAGCGCAAAGAGAAGAGCTTAACTGACATTCATATACCGACTTTTGCTCTCACCATTATTGGTAAGCGATGCCAAGTTGGTGAGGGGTCTTACTTCCCCACGTTTCGTGAAAAATATCGTGAGGGAGTTCCAGTTATGTTTCAAATATGTATGCCAGGTGAGCAAGGGCAAGTTAAGGATATAGATGGATTGGACCATTTTGTTCTGTTTAAACTAAAGATTAAGGACAAAGAACAACTTACAAGGAAAGAAATTGAATACGACTACTTGAAAGTAATGGGCTAACAAAGCATTTAAGAGTGATTCGTAACGCTTGGCAGTTTCGCTTCACACAAGTATAGCCAAGCGTTGCTCACACGTTAGTCGAGCGTTATACATAGAGAGGATAGAAAGTGATTCGTGCTTTATTAAATTTTGTTAGAAACCCTCAAAACGAACCAATTTCGAGCTGGGTTCAGACATTACTTCTAGCTATCGGTGTTGTTTATGGTCTTGTGCAACTTACATATATATCAGATTCTTACACTCAAAAATTAAACGAGAACTACTTAAAACACTATGAACACTATAACAAGGCGGTATTTGTAAAGTTAACTGAGTTAAGCAATTTTTATTTTTACCTCAAAGACGATGAAAGTAGCGTTAAACGAATAGCCCAGCAGTTTGAGGATATCCTTCAAAAAGAGGATGAAGTTGACCAATTTTTTAATGATATATCGTCTTGTGCAAAGTTTGGTCTATGCCCCCAGGACAAAGTTGATTCTTTGGTTTGTGGTGATGTAAGCCAACTACATGCAGATATAACAAAGGCAATGCCGCAATTAATCCAATACGGTAGTCATAAGTTTCAACGGATACCCTCAAATTATGAAAGATTAATTAATTCACATTGTGGGTTCTTTGATCGTGTATATCACTGGTACTTGAGGAATGTATAACAAGTGCTTTAAATTGACTGCCAAACTATGGCATTTTTAGTACGATTTTCTTCAGTGATTACGGTGGTTTGTTCGAATGTCGTGGCGTTGGCAGCAACTTAAGCAGGCGTTATGTGATATCGATTTTGGAGGTAAGTTTTGAAAGAGGTAGAAATATTGTATTCGCTGTTGGCTAAAGAGATTGAAAGTCTAAATAGTGAATTGAACATTGCGCTAGTCCTAAACCAGCCAGAAAAAGTCAAAAATCACATCAGTTTAAGTGGAGCCAATGTTAGATTATGGGTTTCTCCGTCAAGTGGTGGTTATGATGTTTCAATTAGTGTTGCTTCATTGTAACGGAAACTAATGCCTTTTTTGAAAGCTTATTTTGAAAGCTTATTTTGAAAGCTTATTTTGAAAGAGAGCCTGATGGTTTTAAACAAAAGAACTCAAATAAAGGTTTCTCCCGCCAGCCTTACTGGCGAACTCGGAATTTTGGTGATGTTCAGTATGCTTGCCAACTTTATGCCCAAACTTTCAAATTAAACATCACATAACAAGAGACTATGGCGTCAATAGTTAATTTTTGACGCTATCTTTATCCCACATTGCGCCGTCTCTTAGCATTGAATTGAGTGTCACAACCATCTTTCTCATGCAGGCAACTATCGCTACTTTTTTAGGTTTTCCTGCCGCAAGTAATCGTTCATAAGTAGCCTTAAATACAGGGTTGCATTGGATAGCCGACATCATTGCCATGTACATGACTGTTCTAACTTGAGGTCGACCTCCTTTTATCATCCGTTTGCCTTTGAAGCGTCCGCTCTCTCTTGTTATAGGTGCGACGCCAATGAGAGAAGAGGCTTGCTTGTTAGTGATAAAACCGAGTTCGGGTACATTGCTAATTAGCGAGGCGGCTAGGATCTTTCCTACGCCAGGCATGCTTTGAAGGATGGTGTTCTTAGCTTGATATTCAGGGCAGCTCTCAATCAGCTTTTCTATCTTTGCCTCTACTTTTTTAAGCTGATTTTTTAGAGCGGTTAGAATCGGAGTAATAGTCGATGAGATGTTTTTGGGTAATATTTGTAGTCGGTTTCTTTCCATGGTTTGCATGGTGAGTAGTTGGTTCCGCCTCGTGACTAAGTCACTCATAAGGCGTATGTTTTCGCTTTTTAGCTTGGTAAGTTCGGGCTGAACTCGTTCGGCATAATGTGCGATGAGTTCGGCATCTAAACGATCGTTCTTAGCTCGTTGACCAATGGCTTCAGCAAATCTTTTAATACGTAGTGGATTGGCAACGACATAAGGCAATTTGGCTTTACCACAGGCGAGTATGAAGGGCATTTCTAATCGACCTGTAGCCTCGATGACGACGCGTTGAGGTTTGTGTTTCTTAATGATTTTAATGGCATCGCTGATGCCTTTATCGGTGTTTGGTACGGTGAAGTAAATGTCGAGTGGACGGACATAGATGTCTAATTGTGACTTACCAGTATCAACGCCAACATTAATGTTTTGAAGTGTGTTTGTATTCATAATAAGCTAACTCTTGCTTGCAAATGCGGGCTCGAGACCCAGAAGACTATTCGAGTGTGGTGCTTGGAGTTCTATCTGACGTTCGTACTTGTTACCGGTCTCTCAATCGAGGAGCCATCGTTTAATCGAACTACCAGATAGAAGAACTTTAGTTGCAGCTAAAGTCTGGGTCTCACCTTACCCGGTTGGAGTGCTTATTATCCATACAAAGCGTTTAAGACGGATTCGCAACGCTTGGCATTTTCGGTTTGATTCAACTTTAGTGTTTACGGCACAATGGTTCAAGTAGGATGGTAGCGTTGCTCATAACTTAATTGGGCGTTAGACAATTGTGGAAACTAACTGAGAAAATATGTGTTGTTTTGAAATTTGTAATTGTCGCTGTAGCGATACAGACGAAAGTTTCGATCGTGTATTGTCCACGGAGACAAACTTTGGTTTCAGTCTATCTCAAATATCGAAATCGAATATTGGTTGGTTTACAGACGAAACCATCGCTGATCATCAACTTGAGCTCTGGGGCATTGGAAAACAATCTGGTATCTATATGCTTTGGCATAAAGAAGACTATTGTACCCAGCATGACCGTTATCACATGACATGTCTGTATGTTGGTAAAGGTTACGTCAATTCTCGGTTGCGCTCTCATTGGAAAAAGAAAAACTTCTCAGATGAGATGCTAATTTACTTCTCATATTTTCCTTGCACTAACAGGCAAGCTAAATACATCGAGCAATTGTACCTAGATTTGTACGATCTACCTCTAAATAAGGCCGAGAATGGCGGTGAGCTTATCTTATGTCAACATTGGCCAGAGTGGGACGTTAACTAATTTTTCTAACTTGGCATTTAAGATAGATTCTCGCCACATGTCATTTTCCACCCCATAGTTGAGTTCGATTTTTACGATGGTAAGGTGAAGCTTTGTAGTCGCATTGCTCATACTTTTATGCGGCTTTAGCAGTCAGAATTAAAAAGGACCTACAGATGGAATTAAAGTATCGTTCAGCTGAATTTAAAGATTTGGAAAGTCTTGTTGCTTTGCTTTCAAATGACCCACTTGGTAGTAAAAGAGAAGATGCGTCTATACCGTTGAATCGTGGCTATATTGAAGCGTTCGAAGCGATTGCGCGAGACCCAAACAACGAATTACTGGTTGTTGAACTGGAAGGCGCTCTGGTCGGGATGCTTCAACTAACCTTTATTCCGTATCTAACGCATATTGGTAGTTGGCGTTGTCTTATCGAAGGTGTTCGAATCCATAGTGACTATCGTGGACAAGGTTTCGGTGAGCAAATGTTCGGACACGCTATCGAACTGGCAAAAAACAAAGGCTGTACAATCGTTCAGTTAACAAGTGACAAGCAGCGCCCTGATGCCATCAGGTTCTATGAAAAACTTGGATTTAAAGCAACGCATGAAGGGTTCAAACTCGCGTTGTAGGCTGTTTGCTCATAATCTGCTTCAGCGATTCAGTTCAATCATCTTCACCTTTAGCATGCTCTAATAGGCCAATATGAACAAACAGCTTGAATATCTAATCCATCAAGTTCCTGAGTTAGTTGAGACTGCTAAAGTATGTCGAGAAGTAGGGGTGCCAAACTTCTATATTGCTGGTTGCGCTATTACTCAGGTAGTCTGGAATAGTATTGAAAATAAGCCACTTCTCGATCAGGTGAAGGATTTTGATATCGTTTATTTCGATAGTTCTCAGCTCACCAGTGAAGATGGGTTTAAAAGTCGCATTTGCTCGCGGTTAAGTCATATCGTAGATATTGATGTAAAAAATCAGGCAACTATCCATGAACGCTATTCGACGAAGTTCGGATGTTCCATTCAGCCATATGAGCGTGTTGAGCAAGGTATTGAATCTTGGTTATCTGCTTTTGCTATTGGCTTCACCATAGAAGGGTCAGATCACATCAGGATATTTGCACCTTACGGATTAGAGGACGCATTTAACATGTTGATCAAGCCAAATAAGCGAGCAATGACCGAACAGAACTACAACACAATGACGGCGGGCTACAAAGCTAGATGGCCGCAAGTACAAGTCTTAACTTGGGATTGATCTACCAATAAGTGTATATGGAGTGAATAGGTGGGAACTGTAATAGGCTTGGTCGTTTTAGCGGCGATAGATTGGTATCTGGTTCGTAGAACAGAGCTTCATATTCATCAATGGATTTCTAATAAATACGCAGAGCATCAACAGAATAAGCGCGACAGTAAGTAACATTAATGAAGTACGAAAATTCAAAGTGTATAGAACGGGGTTGAAATGAGAGTCCGTGACTTGTATTTGAGGCTTAAGGATACCCTGGACAAGGAGTGTAAATATGAAGCAAGACTTTTCTACATTAGCGACAACCGAGTACGGAAACATATTGGGTAATCAGTACTTTATGGATTTCAATATTGGTCCTCTTTGGCAGGACATGCCGCGAATTTGTGGCGAAGCTTTTACGGTTCAATTAGCTGCTGGTGATAACTTAATGCTTCATTCTGCAATATATGAAGCACCAAAAGGCTCAATTATTGTCGTCGATGGTGTTGATAGCGAATATGCAGTTGCAGGAGGCAATGTATGCGCAGTTGCTAAGCGTAGAGGCATAAAAGGTTTCATTATTGATGGTGTTATTCGGGATTTGGCTGAAATTACAGACATGAAATTCCCAGTTTTTGCTAAAGGTGTTCATCCAGTTCCGGGAAAAAAAGAGATCTATTCTGAACTAGGTACTGAAATTAGATGTGGAGGCGTAAACGTCTCAACCGGAGATATCATTGTGGCTGATATCGAGGGTGTTGCTGTTATTCCTAAGTCCAGAAAAGATGAGGTATTTTTAATGGCTTCAGATAAAGCTAATAAAGAAGCCTCGTTAACATTGGCTCAGTGGGAAGAGAACCATAAGGCGAAGATTAAGCAAGCAATAATCGGTGCGAAACAAAAACAAAGTGCGCAAAATGATGTAGGTTGACCCAAAGACTTAAGACTTGCGTTACATGAGATTCACCGAAGACTGAGTTTTCTATCGAGTTGTTGAGATATAAGTACGTTTCAGATGCTCAAATTTTGGTAATTAACGTTCCCTGTCGATTATCGAATTTTTCTTCAAGCTAATTACTAAGACAGGGAACTGAAATGAACAGATTAACGTGGACTGCACTTGTGCCGCTTTTGCTATCAATGGCCATGGTGTTTAGCACTTATAGTTACGGAAGCCAGAGTGGGTTAGAAGCGTTCACTGTCTCTTTGGTGTTGTCTGCGCCTTTAATTTTTACCTTTTTGCTCGTTTTCTCATTTTGTCGAGATGGCGCTGCTGACAGGCATGCGTTATTTGGAACCATTGCCATTTGTATGCACTTATCTACGGTATTGTTACATGTTTGGTGGAATGGATTCATGTTCACCGATGTGACCAGAAACGACGGTTTAGGGCCAGCACAAGGGTACTCTGGTTTGATACTTTGGTTGGGTAGCATCAAGGCAATGATCATTGGCGTCGCTGTTGGTGTTTGCGCACATTTCGTGACTCGAATGGTTAGAAGGCTGGCCTTTAGATAAGATTACCTAGCTTACCAACACCGGTAGTGAAAGGAGTTTGAAGTATGTTTTATAGCAAGGAGCTCAACAAAGGGTTGCTGCTGATCTTCATTGTGCTTAGCGTGTTTATTGTATTTACATCGAACAATGGCTTCGGTTCCTTGTTTGCCCTGTCGATCAACGCTTTAATTGCGATTCTCTTTTTCTCCATGACAATTGAGCTCAAAGGTGACACGCTGACTTGGTATTTCGGTTTTGGTTTTTGGCGTAAGGTTGTGAAGGTATCTGATATTGTCGACACATCGTTTTATCAAACTAAGTGGTATCAAGGTATTGGTATCCGAATGTTGAGCGATGGATGGCTGTATAACGCATCGACAGGCTCAGCAATAAAGCTAAGCTTAAGCGGTGGAAAACACATTTATATTGGTTGTAAAGACGCACAAGGTTTGAAGGCTGTCCTGAAACCATGATGAGTTTATAATAACGAAAAGATAAAGACGTTTTAATACTCAACAAACATACGTTAAAAGGGATAAGGATATGTCTGTTAGCGAGAAGATATTGCATTGCGGGAACTGCAATAAAGAGACGCCCCATATAAGGTTAAGTTCAGCAGAAATTGAAGCGAAACAACTAGATAAAAATACGTTGAAGTCGCATGTGTTGAACATCGTGTTCGGTGTGTTGTTGGGAACTCAAAAGTCTAAGTCTCAAATTAGTTATTTCAAGTGCTCAGTGTGTCACGCAGAGTATGATAATGATGAAAATGTTCCAAATGGTTGGAGCTAGTGGGTTATAAAAAGTAAAGGTAAGTTGTGATTGAATTCAAAACGGTAGGTCTTTTTGTCGTTACGGCGATAGCGGAAATAGTAGGATGTTATTTACCTTACCTTTGGCTAAGGGAAGACAAGAGTGCCTGGTTACTGATCCCGGCAGCAATAAGCCTTGCAGCATTTGCTTGGTTGCTGACGCTGCACCCTACAGCGACAGGGCGTGTTTATGCGGCTTACGGTGGTGTGTACATCTCGGTCGCGCTGGTATGGCTGTGGCTTGTCGATGGTGAGAAACCAACAACGTGGGATCTAGTTGGTGGTTCGGTGGCGCTGCTTGGTATGGCGATTATTATGTTCGCACCAAGAAACGTGTAATTAGACGCTGCTGTGGTGCAATTTGAATCGCTTATTTTCAAGGAGGAATCAGAGTACATGGCAAAGGTTGATTGGCACAAAAATCAGATAGACGAGAATACGTTAATCACAGATAGCTATAAAACGACTCAGAATGTCCGTCGATACTTTAAATCCCAACTTGGTGAGCAGTTTAAATTTGATCGTGATTTCATGCTTTGGATGAAAAGCTCAACAGGATTAACGATGGGTGATGCCGTACAAGAGTGGGCGAAGCGCAACCAAGCTAAATAGTCACGTTTGTATGAATAGAAAAATACCGCTGATTGATTCAGCGGTATTTTTTTGCTTATTGCTTCGGTGAATTGCATGTCGGTCTTTTAGTTCACAGCAGCTAACTCGACACTTTCTGGATTGTTAGAGACTTTCCAATCACCACCGAGGGCTTTGTATACAGCGATAGTGGTGTTCGCGGTTTGCAGCTTAGCGGCCACTTGGCGGTCTTGCATCATCTTTTGTTGTCTTTGTGCATCCAATACCGATAAGTAGTCAACTAAACCTGCTTTGTAGAGTGACTTAGCTTTGCTGACGGCGTTATCGACGGCGAGGGTGGCTTCATCAATGCGCTTTTGATTCTCTTGGCTGCGGCCGTATGCGAATAAGCTAGAATCTACCTCAGCGAATGCGCTGTCTACCGAATGTTGGTAGTTAAGTGCTGCTGAGCGGAATCTGGCTTCATTCATCTCAACCATAGCTTCACCACGGCCACCATCAAACACATTCCAACTAATACCTGCAGACGCAGCCCAACCAAATGAGTCACTGCTAAATAAGTCGTCAAAACTTCCAGCGGTAACGCCAGGTGTGCCTGTTAAGAAGAACTTTGGATAACGATTGGCAATACTCGCACCAAGTTCTTCGTTGATAGCGGCCATTTCACGTTCTGCGATGCGAATGTCTGGGCGCTGCTCCAATAAATCTGAAGGGATGCCTGTCGGGATAACATCTTTCATTCTTGGAAGAGTATAGTCACCCGCTAAACGCTGATTAACGTCCGAAAGTGACTCACCTAGCAACACTGCCATACGCTGTTTGTGAACTTGTTCTGCAATTTCTAACTGAGGAACAATGGATTCTGTTGCAGCGAGCATAGCTTTGGTTTGTGCTAAATCTAACTCAGAGCCATAACCGCTGCGAACCACTTTGGTTACTAACTCAAGTGTACGTTGTTGGTCTTGTATGTTCTCCATTGCAATTGCTTTGCGTTCTTGTGCGCCACGGTATTGAAGGTAGTTGTGGATCACGTCTGCGGTGATTAAGGTATTTAACCCTGATTGGAAGATTTCGGCTTGTTCGACACGAATCGAAGCTGCGTTTGCTTGTCTGTCGATGCGTCCAAACAGGTCCATTTCCCACGCGATGCTCGCGCCAAGAAAACCGCCATCGTGTTGTGCCTCCAGCAATGACATACCGGTTGCTGATTCAACCGCATCAGATGCACCAAATACGGGGCCGAGTAGGGAGTCATTCTCACTCAGCTGGTAATTGTAGTAACCACCACCGACATTTACGGTCGGTACTTTAAAGGATTCAACGACACTCTTATAGGAGTTCGCCATATTGATCCGTTCAGCAGCGAGTTTGAGTGGTATGTTTTGGCTTTGCACATCAGCCACTAACTGATTGAGTGTCGGATCATTGAACTGAGTCCACCAATGATTCTGCTGTTGATTCGTCTCACTGTGGCTTTCACTGTCTTGGCTGTACAAGAAGGTTTCTGCCATTGTGGTTTGTGGCTCCTCGTAATCTGGGCCAACCGCACAACCGGTAAGTAACAAGGCTAGGGCAATAGGAGCCACTTTAAACTTAGGTAATCGATACATGTTTACTGCTCCTTATTGAGTGACGTTAGTTTGTTGGTTATCTGTATTGCTCGGCGTCGCATCAAGCACAACAACAGCATCCTTTATCGCATCTGAAATACTCACGGTTTCTTCGGCACGATAGAATAGTTTGTATAGCGCGGGCATCACGAACAGAGACAACACGGTCGCAGCCGCCAAACCACCAATAATCGTTGCCGCCATCTGGTCGAATAGGAGGTCCGTTAGTAGCGGGATCATACCTAGAGCCGTTGTTAGTGCGCCCATAGAGATCGCCATGGTACGGTTCACTGTTGCTTCTTTAATGGCATCCGACAGCGTACGACCATTGGTGCGTTCCAGTTCAATTTGGTCCATCAGTACAATACCGTTTTTGATGATCATGCCTGTTAGAGTGACTGCACCAATCAAAGCCATGAAGCCGAAAGGTTTATCCAATAACAACAAGCTGAATGTCGCGCCCGTTGCTGCAAGCGGTAGAGTTGTCAGAATAATTACAGGTTGCTTAAAGCCGTTAAACATCGCGACTAAGATAATCACCATCAACAACATCGCTTTAGGCAGCTGTTTTAGGATGTCACTGACCGCTTTATGCTCATCGTAGTATTCGCCGCCCCATTCAAGGCTGTAGCCTGGTGGAAGTGCGATGGCTTCAATGTCATCGATTACTGAGTTTCTTACGGCAGCAGGAGTGGTGTAACGGCCAACACCGGCTTGTGCAGTAATGGTTTTCACACGATCACGCCGCCAAATCATAGTTTCTTCGCTTGTTAGTTCAAAACCATCCACCACTTGCCCTAAAGGCACGCTGTGCAAGCCCAACAGTGAACGAACAGGCAATGTTTCTAGTGATTCTAGGTTTCGGTCTGTGCCTCGAAGCTGAATGGTGATCAGCTCATCGTTTAGGTTCAATCGACCCAATGGCATGCCTTCAGAAGCGCGCTTCATAGCGAATGCGATGTCTGCTCGGTTGATACCAGCCTGACGAATCTTGTCTTGGTTGATGATTGGCTCAAGCACTTTGCTTTTTTGTCGCCAATCGTCACGCACGTATTTGGTATCAGGGTGCGCTTGTAAGATGGCTTTCGCTTGGTTCGACAGTTCATGCAGCACGGCAACATCTGGGCCTGAAAAGCGAGCTTCGACACTGAATTTATCTGAGGTCGCCAGTTTTAAACCTCGGAATCGCGGATCGGCGTCAGGAAACTCTTTCGCTAGCCACTTGTCACCACGAGCAATCACTTTGCTGAGTGATGGATAATCAACAGCGTTGATCAAGATCTGACCATAAGCAGGATCGAACGGTTCAGGCTCAATGGTTACCGAGAAACGCGGTGCACCAGCGCCCACATAGGTTGAAATACTGGTCACTTCTGGCTGTTCAAGTAGCCATGCTTCAATGCGTTCCATGTCTTGTGAGGTTTGCTCTATCTTCGCACTATTCGGAAGCCAGTAATCAAGGAACAAGATAGGGCGATCCGCTTGCGGGATGAAGTTAATTGCTATGTTCGGAATTGCCAACGCGGTGACCAGAATAAGCGGGACGAGGGCAGTCAACGCTTTGATTGGATTATCGACCGTCCAGTTGACGCTTTTACGGTACAAGCTTACTTTGGTGTCGGTCTTTTGTTTGGTTGGTTTGATGAACATCCAGCACATAAGAGCAGTAAAGGTCATCGCGACGAGCCAAGACAATAACAACGAAGAGGCGATGATAAGGAATACTGAGCTTGAGAACTCAGCCGCATCGGTTTTTGAAAAGATAACAGGGCTGGCACCCATAATCGCGATAACTGTTGCACCAAACAAGGGAGTCGCGGTCTCTTTAACAGAATCAATGGCTGCTGCAGTTCGGTCGATACCTTTGTTGATCTTCACGATCATCATGTCGGTAATCACAATTGCGTTATCAACTAACATGCCGAGCGCAAGGATAAACGTACCCAGAGACACTCGATGCAAGTCGATCGCCGCAATGTTCATGAAGATAAGCGTGAGTAGAATCGTCAATAGCAGGCTTGAACCAACAATCGTTGCACTCTTTAAACCCATGAAAATCGACAACACAACAAACACAATCGCAACACTTTCAAGCAGGTTGCTTACGAAGTTATCTATCGATTTCTGAACTTCTTCAGGCTGGTTTGCAACGGTCGCGACTTCAACACCTAAGGGCAGTGATGCTTGGAACTCGTCAACCACACGATTGATGTCGTCACCCAGAGATACAACGTTCACGCCAGAGACTGGGCTCATTGCAAGAGTGACAGCTGGTACGCCGTTGTAACGGTTTTCCGTCATCATTGGCTCTTGGTAACCCATGGTCACATCAGCAATGTCACCAAGTCGAATTAAACCCGTCCCTAAATCACTGACACCACCTTTGATCATCAGGTTGTTAATATCAGCGATCGAGGTGAATTGGCTCGATTGCTGAACACGAATGCGTTCGTTGCCTGCCGCGAATTTACCCGCATCAAATGTCGCGTTTTGTGTATTGAGTTGACTCCAAACCTGAGCCATCGACAAACCATACTGCGCTAAACGCTCGTCCGGAATATCGATATGCACTACGCGAGGTTGAACGCCATGCAGCTCTACTTTTTTAATGCCGTCTACGGTTTTAATGCGACGTTGTAACTCTTCTGCATAAGTTCGTAGTTCTGAAGGAGAAGCGTCTTCGCCGTACACAGAGAAAAGCATGCCGTACACTTCAGAAAACTCGTCTTGTACGATGCTGATTTGTGCTGTGCTCGGTAGAAGCATTTTCATGTCAGATACTTTTCGACGCAGTAAATCCCAATCTTGTGGCAGTTCTTTTGAATTCAAAGACTCTTTTAAATCGACAAATACCATCGACATGCCCGGACGAGACAAAGAGCGCAGGCGATTTAAGTTCGCCATTTCTTGAAGCTTTGTTTCAACCGTATCTGTTACCTGTTGTTCCACTTCTTCGGCTGAGGCTCCGGGGTAGAGCGTAACAACAACGGCCGTTTTGACAGTGAAGCTAGGGTCTTCGAGCTTACCGAGGTCAAAATAAGAGTACAGGCCAGCGATAACACTTAATACAGTGAAGAACAGGACGAAGGTTCGTTGCTTTATGGCAAAGTCAGCTAAGTTCATGGTGCGTACCTACAGATCTTTTACTTGGATTGATGAGAAATGTTGACCTTCTTGAACATACTGCGCGCCACTCACCACCACATAGTCGCCATTGTGAAGTTCTGATTCGACACACGCGGTATTTTTATCGAATGACGCGACATTGACGGGCACAGAGATAGCCTGTGAGTTTTTGATGGTGAATACCTGTTCGTTGCCTGACTGGTTGACGATAGATGAATAGGGCAGGCAGAAATTATCGCTGCTTTCACCCAGTTGTGTGGTGAGGGTAACCGCTTTACCTGGCAACAGACTGAGTGTGTCATGATTTGTCAAATCGTCTAGACGATAGGTGACCGAATAGGTTTGATTGAGTGAGGGAGTGTAGAAATCTCAGTCGCATGACCAGTAATAGGCTTCTTTGCGTGATACCAGCTGATGGTGGCTTGTTGTTCGGCTTTGAATTGATGAATCAGATTTTCAGGTACATCAATGGTCACCTCAAGCTGTTCTGGCTTGTGGATAGTGAAAACTGAAATGCCCGGCAGGACTTGTTCAAACTGATCGAAGTTAGATGCAGCGACCACGCCGTCGAATGGCGCGAGCAGTTGGGTGTAACGAATCGAATCTTTTGCGCGGCGTATGTTTTGTTCGACTACTTTAACCGCTGCTTCACTTCTTTCATAACCGCTGATTGCGCGGTCCAGATTAACATCAGCAATCGCGTTGTCGGCAATGGCTTGTTTCACTCGAGAAAGTTCAGTTTTAGCTAGCTTATGTGCGGATTTTGCTTCAAGAGAACGAGCTTGCAGCTCTTCCAACGCCACTTGGTAATCATGCGGGTCGAGTTGTGCCAATGGTTGACCTTTCTTAACTGAATCGCCAACGGAGACCATCATCTCTTGAATAGTGCCGGGTACACGAAATGCGACGCCAGCCATTTCTGATGACTGCAATTTGCCCGTGAACGATTTTTCAACTTGATGAGAGAGAGGCTCAAGTTGGATAACTTGAATTGGACGCGTTTGTTTTTTAGCTGTCGTCGCCTCAGAGTCATTACAGCCAAAAAGAGCGGTTAGGCTTAGTGCAATGACTGTGTATTTGAAGATAGGTGTCTGTTGAAAGATAGACGAACGCTGCAAAACAGATGAATGTTGAGATATAGGCTTCATGGATTACTCCTGTCAATTTATGGAGTAATTCTATCTTTCCGTTTTGTTTAGATAATCTAGTCTATTCGCGAAACACTGTCATGATATTCATTACAATAACTAGAGGTTTGGAAGTTCTTGTAATAGAAAATCAATCAAAAGTTGAGCAGAATGACTCAGCGTTTTGCGTTGAGGGTAGAGTAGCCAAGCTTCTTCTTGTTGGAGGTTCTGGTCAGGGAACAGGTTAATCAAAGTTCCGTCTTTGAGTTGTTGTCGTACCAATAGTTCAGGCAGTAATGCGATGCCTCTGTGACGTGTCGCGCCACCGATCACGAAGCCGATACTGTCACTCACCACCGAAGGTTCGACCTTGATGATGTGGTCTTTGATGTCCCATTGCTTGTCGATATCACCACTTGGCCATCGAAAGCACACAAAGGGGTAGTTGGTGATTTCTCTTAAGCTTGAAGGCGTGCCTTCTTTCTCTAGAAACTCAGGGCTGGCGACAAAAACACGCTGTAAAATCATGAGCTTGCGCGCTACTACATTCGCGCCACTCAACGTACCACCGTGCATTGCCAGATCTAACCCTTGTCGGTACATATCGACAAAACCATTACTGATGGTACGAATATCAAGCTCGACCTTCGGGTACATATCTTGGAACTTAAACAGCGTCGATTGCATGATGTCGCTGGTTTCTGGCAATAAGCCAATCTTAACTTGCCCGTGTGCAACTTCTGATAGGTTAGAGGCGATATGGTTCGCTTTGTCGAGCGCACTTAACGCATTAAGAAGCTCTTTATAATAAAGCTCGCCAGATTTCGTTAAGGAAAGGCTGCGAGTAGTTCTAAAGAACAATTGAATACCAAGAGACTTCTCAAGGTCGTTAATTCTGCGGCTAACGTTAGCCCGGGGAAGGTCAAGTGCATTGGCAGCGGCAGTAAAACTACCCAGTTCGACAACGGTGGTAAACAGCTTAAGATCTTCAATTTTCATAACTACGGTATTGAATCGTTTTTAGAACAGTATGTTGGCATCGTATACCAATTGGATTTTAAAATCGAAGCGTTCTTGAGTTTGGCTTGTTTTGAGGCAGTAAAAAACCAGCCGATAAATCATTATCAAAGCTGGCTTTGTGCTCACATCGAGCAAGACTGCTCTATTTACCACCCTGGACTAAACAGCTTGCTCTCTTACCTTAGACCATACTGGTTTAGCGACCTCGACCATCAACCATCACAACAATCGTCTTAGTGATAATGCTTAGGTCAGCAGCGATCCAAGATTTGATTGAACACAGGCTCAATGCATAGCTATGGTCGAATCCAACTTTACGACGAACATCGTCAATACACGTGTCGTAACCTTGATTGACTTGCGCTAGACCCGTGATACCAGGCATTACTCCATATGTACGGTCGGCAAAGTAAGGAATTTCGTTCTCTAGTTTGGTGTAAAAGGTAGGGCGTTCAGGGCGCGGGCCAATTAGAGACATTTCACCTTTCAATACATTGATCAGTTGTGGCAGTTCATCAAGACGAGTCTTTCTCAAAAAGCGGCCAACAGGTGTGATTCGTGGGTCATTCGCGGTAGCCCAAACTGCACCAGAGCGAGTTTCTGCATCTTCGTACATGCTACGGAACTTCATGATCTCAAAGATTTCCATTTTCTCAGGTGTCGATTTACCCACACGCAGTTGACGGTAGAAAATAGGGCCACGAGAAGTGAGTGCAATCGCCATCGCAATCAATGGAAATACGGGCGCTAGCAAAATCAAAGCAATCAGTGAGCTTACAAAATCAAAAGTACGTTTAGCACGTGAGATTTTGTATTGGTATAGGTTTTGGGTAGATAGCTGTTCAATGTTCATCATAATAAGTCCTTAATGATTTGCTCGTGTCCAAGGTGAGTTTTCTAGTCCGATTAGGTAACGAATGCCACCAATGAAGTTGGCATAGTGTCCAACGATCAAATAAGAGATTAATGAAATAGGTTTGTTTACTAAGCGCTTTGGCAAGATGCAGCCAAGTACGCCAATGATATAAACAGCAACTTGAGCCCATAACAGTGCTTCAAATACCAAGTAGTTGCTAAGTAAGATTGAGCACACTAAGCACACAATCATTAAATAGGGCGTGAGTAGGCGAAGTCCTTTTCCTGAGAAGAACGCAAACGCGATGCCTTTGAACTTCGGGCTAAACAAACCGAACAGTCGTATCGCTTGCTGCATGTTCCCAGCGGAGATACGTAAGCGACGTTTGAAGTCAGTATCTAGGTTCGACTCTTCAAGCTCTAGCGCTACCATTTGCGTTTCATATTCAGCGATGTAGCCTTGTTTAACTATTTGCATTGGAAGAATGAAGTCGTCGTTGATGGTATTGGCAGGCAACATCTCGAACAAGTGCGTTCTAAACAGGTAAAATGCACCGTGCGAACCAAGGCTTGAGCCTAACGACGCCTCTGACTCTTTTACTGCTGTTTGGTATTGCCAATAGGTGTTTTCACCTTCGTTACCTGATGGGCAAAGCTGGTAAGTGGCATTCACTACACCAACCTTGTCACTTTCAAAGTGAGCGGCTGCGATTAGTAACGCATCAAGTGATATAAGGGCTGAAACGTCACTTAGGGCGGTAATGTCACTCTTAATGTTTGTCACTTCTTCATTAATAACCGCTACTTTACCTCGGTTCTGTTTGTGGTCGTGTATTTCAACATGTATGTCGCTGCACATAGCTTCTTGAATCGTCATCTGAGCAATGTCGACAGTACTATCAGTGCAGCCATCACACGCGATAATCACTCGCAGCTTCTTTTTTGGATAGTCCAGAGAAGCAAGGTTACGGACTTTATCCGCTATCCATTGCTCTTCGTTAAATGCCGGTACCAGAATAGTGATGCTTGGTAACGTACAATCTTGTTTTTCATCTTTGTAGCAGCGATGGCTTTCTTCTACTTGACGTACTGGATGGCCTTTCGCATACCAGCGTAAAAGGATCGGATACGCTGCATGGTGATAGACAATCAACATTCCGGAAAACAAACACAAACCGGCTAATACCCAATCAATCATCCGCAAGCTCCTTGAGAAATATTGTCGTAAGACGCGACCATTTTGACTAAATCGAAGTTGTCGAGCACATATTGGCGCGGTGATAGGAAGCGTTGTTGCTGACCCTCTAGCAGCGCGTTGGCTAACTCAATAATGTTTCCTTTTTTTACCAGCGTGCCACTAATTGGACATAGCGTTTCATCCACTGCACCAACATCCATTGCTACCGTAGGAATATTGCAAGCTTGCGCTTCTAACGTAGATAGGGGCAAACCTTCGTGTCGTGAAGGAAGACAGAAAGTATCGAGCGAGCCATAAAATGTGGTCATGTCTTCAACTAACCCCAGAAATATTACGCGTTCTTGTAAACCAAGTTTTGTCGTTAACGCTTCTAATTGGGTTCGCTTTGAGCCGTCACCTGCGAACGCAACAATGAAATTAGCCGGAAGAAAGGAGAGCGCTTTAATGAGTTGGTCTTGTCCCTTCACATGTTCTAAGCGTCCAGCACAGCCAATGATGTGTTTATCGTTAGGTAATTCGAGCTTTTGTCGAGCAATCGCTTTGGGCGTTGGCTTGAATTTATCGCAATCGACACCGTTTTTTATGGTGATGATATTGTTGTATGAAAAAGTATGACGAAGTTGGTCATAGACACGGGTCGCGTCGGCAACTAATGTCGGTTGAGCGACTTTTAGAGCAAGGGCTTGAAGTCTTCGACGTTTGTTGTTTTTTAAATGCCATGCGTCGTGCTCTGTATGGATACGTGTTGGGACGCCTGAGACTCTCGCGGCATATCCAGCGTAGAGCAATGGACCAATGTGATGCGTATGGACGACGTCCGGGCATATTGCTTTAAAAGCTTTAATGAGTTTGACGATGATGCCGAATTGAACGCCCGGTGCTTTATCTAAAAACACGATCTGATTTTGATACGGTTGTAGTTTCGGCCAATTTTTTATCGCCTCATCTTTGGTTCCTTCTAAGCTAACGATTAGTACTTGGTCGAGTGGCTTTGCAAGACGTAATAAGTCGAGAGTGAGTGTTTCTAAACCTCCTGGCGCTAGGTGCTGAACCACATGTATGACTTTCTTACGTTGGTTTGTATTTGGCTTTCCCATAATGCGGCTCCTTGCACTGACGTTTTAAGTCTTTTTGCTAAACATATTTGTTGTTATGACTGCAATGTTGCACGTGCCGTGCCAGAAAATTAACTGATTTTAATCAATGACTTACTTGGGCTTGGTGTCTGTTGGTTTTACATTCTCAAAATAGGAATCAAAAGACAAACGACAGCGAGAGGAATCGGCTCAAATCTCCTATGGAACAACAATGGTGTTTATCGCAAAAAAAAAGAGCACCAACATCAGGTTGGTGCTCGTTTCTTTAATAGTGAGCCTTTAGTTCATTTTCGGGATGACCGTTAAAACCGAAACGCCCATGATCTCTTCAATATCACTTTTTCGTTTGATCGATGAGTCAAACAATTCGAACAGTATCGCTAACCCCGCACCTAAGCCAATGCCTGCGATCAGACCTGCTAGGATGAATATGAAGGTCGGCATATTGGATTTGATACTCGGGGTGTAAGGTAAGTCGATAATCTTTACACGTTTATTTTCTTCGAACACACCTAGCGAACCAGTTAACTGAGCCATCTCATAACGTTCATTAAGTTCATCGAATAGTTGTCGCTTAACTTCTACATCACGCTGCAAACGGTACATCTCTTTTGCGTTGTCACCGAAGTTGTTTGCCTTGTGTTCCAATTCAAAAATCATGGTTTTAAGGCTTTTTGTCTCTTCTTTTAATGACTCATAGCGCCCCCGAACAAGTTGAAGGTTATGAAGTTGAGTCACTAAAAGAGGTTGCGTGTCGGAGAGTTTGTCTAGTGAGGTGCTACTCGCTATATCCCACAATTGGTCACTGTTCATTCCGGGTTGCTTCTGTGCAAGCAGTGTTTTTCTTTCGTTCTCAAGACGTTCCAGTTCAAGGACCTTCGCCTGTACAGCACTGTGTTTATTGGTGTACTTTGCTTTTAGTAAGGTTAACGAACTTTGTGTGTCAATAATCTGATCTTCTAATCGGCCGATAACAGGATTGGTTTTTGATAGTTGTTGGTCAATCGACCCTAGGCTTTTTTCAACGCCTGATAACTCGGCTTCTTTCTCGGCTAGGGTTTGCTTTAATGAAGCCAATCGATTCAAGCTTTGGCTTTGAACCTCAGGAGTTGAGTGTACATTTTCATTAATATATCTCGCTAACTCTTCTTCCGCCTTTGCCAGTTCGGCGCTTCGCTCATCGATGTGAATTCTAAGGAAACTACTCGAGTCTTGGATCGACGAACGTTCTGGAGCCAATATTTGCTCTATAAAATGCTCGCTGACGGAACTAAGTGTCTCTTCCATACCGATCGGCGTGTTAGAGGTAAGACTTATTTTTAAGAAATCTTTACCCATTTGAGTAACAGATAAACGTTCTGACAAATCCGTAATGATCTCTTGTTTTTGAACTTCCGACATATCTGGTTTTGTTAGCTGAAGCTCATCTGCCACCGAATAAAGAACGTGACGGCTGTGTAACAGGGTTCTAAGTGCACTCATTCTGTCTTTAAGCATGGTAGAAACGGCGATGTCCTCAAGAAACGGATTCATTTTCGCGGTTTCTTGTATCAGCATACTGGTGTGCGAATCGTATTTTGTTGGCGCAAGTTTACTCACACCAAACCCCACAAATGGCAAGATAAGAATAGGGATTAGAATCACGTAGCGCTGACGCCACATCCCGTTCAATATGCTTAATAAACGCAGCTTGAGATTGTTCATAATAGCTCCAGCATCCAATGTACGAAGTTGCCACGGTTTTTCCAGCTGTCTTTTTCGACGATAGAGATAGGCGAGTGAGTGAGTTGACGAGCGTTGTTAAGTGCTTGGATCATTTCCTGGGCATTGTTGATGGCTGTAACGTGCTTCTGATAAGACGCCATCGCAGGGAATGGTGTTGTTACGATGGGTGTGCCTGCAGCTAAGTATTCCATTAGCTTAAGTGGGCTACACGCTTGTATTTGCTCATTGTCTACAAAGGGCAGCAAACTAATATCCCAATGTTGTGAGTAACTTGGTAACGTGTGATGTGGTCTTGGGCCAAGGTAATGGACATTGTGTAACTTTGGTAACATTAACGTATCAAGCTCGTTGGGCCCAATGAATACAAAATCCCATTCAGGCATTGCGTGAGCAACATGTCCGATCATGTCATAGTCTAGCCACTTCGACAGGCTGCCATAAAACCCTGCAATCGGACGATGACTACTTGGCAGGTCTTCAGCTCTGGCTACTGGTGTAGAAAATAGCTCAACATCAACGCCGTGTGGAAGAAGCTGTGTTTTACATTTAGGAAACTTTTTCACTAACTCTTTACTCGCTGCGAAAATCAGATCCGCTTTATCGATAAGTTTAGATTCGTGCTCAGCGACAGTTTGGTGGTCAACGCCTGCGAGCGCACTGAAATCATCGCCGCAATAATAAACCACAGCAGATTCACCCAGATGCCCACACAGGTCAACTGCAGTAGGAAGCGACGTCCACAGGATTGGGTCTTGTAAGTTAAGCTCTTCAATCATTGGTTTTAACTGTCGCAACATCATCAATTGAGCGAGCTTGCGCGAAGCGTATGATGCAGGAGCAGGGATGGTTCTCAAGTTGACGACTTTAATGTTGCTGAGGCCCACAGAGTCCGACATGTTCTGGGTGATTGCGTTAGTCTTACCAAACAACTTATTGAACGCACGCGTTACATCTTTCACGCTTAAGCGCGGTTGTCTAAGACCAATGGAGTTAATCCAAAGTACTTTATGTGTTTTAGCTAGTTGGCGAACTAAGTGCTGGGTTGACGATGGAAGTCCGCCAAAGTCTTCACCGAATACAATGAGATCACGCATGGTCACCTCCATGAGTCTCAAATGCATCAAAAACATCTGACTCTGTCACTTCTACGGATTTTATTTGACCAACCACTCGTGCAGGATTACCTGCGGCAATAGAGAATGGGGCAATACTTTTGGTTACAACGCTACCGGCAGCAATCACGGCACCTTCACCAATTGTCACGCCGCCTTTGACAGTTACATTGGTCCCTAGCCACACATCTCGTTCTAGTATGATGTCGCCAATCTGTTGTGGGTCATCACCTTCACCGTTTGCACGACGTGTCGCATCAAGTGGATGGCCAGAATAACCAAAAAGAAAGGCACCGCCAGCAATTCGGACGTTGTCGGAGATAATCACTCGTTTGCCGACCGCGATAGTTGATTGCCAACCCACATCAACATTATTACCAATTGACAGTAACGGATGTTCCAAACCGTCGAGCGGCTGCGTACACCCTGAAAATGTGGTGTGACCCGATATACGACAGTCATTCCCAATTGAAATTTGCAGTGGTCCACTTACGAAAGGTAGGCCTCCATACAAATATAGGCGCTTACCACACTGTGCGACTCTGCCTTTGAACGCTGGGGTCCAGTAGCAAAAGCGAGTAAATCCCCCGATGACATTCACAATCAATTTGTGTGTTTGGTACAGGCAACGATTGAAGATCTGAGGAGTAGGGAGCTCGGCGCTTCTGATGTTTTTCAAAATGAAAAAAACATTTCTAATTCGAGAATTAGGGTGAAACTTAAGCCAGTGTTTAAATTGATGGATGCTTGCTGACGTCATAATGAAATTCCTTCTCTGTTGTTATATAGAAGTACTTTCATATTGCGTGCCATATAGTAAAACCCGTATTTTCAATGGGTTAAGGTTTGGCTTTTAGATTTTCTCATTTTGACAAGCAGTTTGAGATACGTTTGAAACGCAAACTGTGAGTGCTGCAAGGATGTAAATCGGCCAGTTGAAGCCTTGAGTTAGAAAAGTGCCGGAAACAATGGTACCGATCAGGCCTGCGTAGACCGCGTAGGCGACAGCATTGAGTTCTGGTGGGACATTGGAACCCGCAGCTTTAAGTTGCGCCAAGGTGGCACGAGAGGTTTTGATCAGAGATACGATAAGCCCTACGAAAATGATCAACCCAATAAATCCAGTTTCAGCTAAAACGCCAAACCAGGTGCTGTGCACAGCATGATTTAATCCATCCCAATAAGCGCTATAAAAAAAGTAATTAGAATAGAAGTTATTTAAGCCAACCCCAGTAAGAGGGTTGTCTAATGCCATTTTGAAAGCGGCTTCCCAAGCGTATATTCGTCCCATAGCGGATTCATCAATCCCTTCTTCGGCCGCACCACCTGAAGCTCTGTCTGATATTCCAGCAACTAAGTAAAGGACAACTGCGGCAATTGCTCCTCCGGACATTAACAAGAGTTTAGAGTGAACCAACTTCCAAGCAAATATACCAATCACGGCAATACACCCTAATAGTCCACCACGGCTCTGCGTTGCGATGATAGCAGCGAGCAGTAGCACGCAAACGAAGCCACTGATAATTCGTTTAAACAATGGGATTCCGGAAGTGCTGGCTTGACTGATAGTAAATGCGAGGGGGAACATTAATACCAGCGCCAAATCGTTAGGGTCTCCGAGCATTGACCCAAAATCACGACCTATGGTTACGCGTGTGCCTTCGACCAAACCAATACCGTTGATTGAGTTGTAAACGGCGATGGTGCTGACCAGAGCTCCCGCGTATATGATCGTCATCGCCGTTTTCGCTAAGTCTTCCGTGGTGTTCACGAGCCAAGTAATGGCAAGAGTCATGACAATAATCTTCCAATAGATACCTTTAAATTCAGCTAACGCGATCGGTCTATTAGAGGCAAAAACAATCCCAATGATCGTGAGAATCCAAAAGATAACCAGCCAATTCAGAGAATGATGCCAAGAGATTTTAAGCTCTCTACTGACCAGTGAGTGCCACAGCAATGCCGACAATGCCCCCATGGACAGTAACAAAGGGATCTTCATTGGATAGAGTACTGGTAATGCTTCATGAATCCTGAAAAAAGAGAACACAACAAACAGAATTACAAACCAAAATGCCTTATTGATGACGAACAAGGCACCAAGCGGGATAAAGGCGAGTCCGATAGCCACTGCCGGGTGAGGAACGAGATACCAAGCAGCACCAAGAACAAGGCTTAGGAATGAGAGCCCTAAAATTAGCGGTGTTCGATTAACTTGGTCTCTCATTGTATATCCCTAGCGTTTTTTATTATTCAACTAAAGACATAGCAAGGTGAATGCCACATATCGACTGACACTAAGTTATTGTATTTATGCCCAATTTAGATTTTTCTAAAACGTTGAGTTGAGGTGGGTCAAAATGAGAATCAAATTGGAAACGCGCTTGCCATTGCTATTTGGATTGAATCTATGGTGTGGCAACGTTATGCACTGTAGCAGGCTAGGATCTGGGGAATAACAGCTTGTGGAGAGTAATGCTCGCGGATGGTCGCTTTGGCTTTCATTCCCATAATCTGCTTGTCTTGAGAAGGGAGGTCAAACCAACTCGTTAAACATGCAGTGAGTTCGCTTTCATTTGTCGCGATGTAACCATTGGATTCATGCTGAATCAGTTGCGATAGATTACCAACGTTGGTCGCTATAACCGGTATGCCGCGAGCCATGGCTTCTAATGCCGCCATAGGTAAACCTTCGTAACGAGATGGTATGACTAAAACATCAATGGTTTTCCATGCATTGTCCATACTGGTTTGGTGTCCATGGAACGTTAAGTTATTTGGTTTACTCTTTTCGAGCGTTTGCCTTTCAGGACCATCTCCAAATAGGTGAAACTTATGATTAGCCGCAAACTGTGCAAGAGCAACAAAACGGTCTGGCGCTTTTTCGTGGCTTAAACGGCCAACAAAACCTACGTGATAAATTTGTTTAATGTTGCTTTCGTAAATTAAATGTTGAGCATTCGGAGAGCTGTCTGGGATCGCAATGAAATTATTAAGCAGGGTAGTTCGTGACGGGATCTTATCTTGTATTTTGTTGCTGACAACAAAACAGTGATTGGATAGAAATCCAGTATATCTATCTAAAAAATCGTAGAGCCAAACTTTGCCTTTAGGTGTTTCGCCTGCGTGATACGTCGATATTTGACGAGGCTTACAATGGCTTGGGGTAACTAGCTTCACCAGTTTACTCACAATGCTTGCTTTGTAGCCATGAGCATGGACATGCGTGGGCTTATATTGCGTGATTGCCAGTTTAAGTTGCGAAACTGAGTTGGTTTTACTTGGTGCTAAGTCGTTAAGGTGACTGTAAGGCAGGCCTAAGTCTTTTAAGCGTGTTATCACTGGGGGAAGAGGAGCAAACTTGGTGAGCAGGACGACTCTAGCTTTACGGTTATGTTTAAGTAAACCAAGGGCGAGCTCAATGACATGCGTTTCGATTCCACCAAAGGTTTGGCTATCGATGAGTAGCCAAATCTCTTCAGGTTCAGGAACTAAATGCCCCTGAACCTGAGTTGGTTGAGCTTGAGTATCCAAATTAGGCTTGGTTACACTCATCTTCAGACTCCCAAGCCTGTTTCTTACGGTAAACAGTGGAAGGGCTCAGCTCCAATAAAACGGCAGCGTTTAACACATTTCCATCACAATGATTGATAGCATGTTGAATGGCTTCGCGTTCTATCTGCCACATTGGACGAATCGCACCGTCACTAGTGGTAAATGCCGGTGTCATTGGATCATTTGTGTCTTGAGAGACAGATGAACGCTCAAGCTCTTCTGGTGTGACTGGAGGCAGCTTACCTTCTTGAACAACTGGCGACACGGCTTCCACAACAGCGCTACGTATTGGCGTAACGCTTTTTGAGGTTGTAGCGTCTGCTTTATTGATCGGAGCAGGTAACATCTCTTTGGTTACACTGGTTTCATTGTTTAACACTACGATGTTACGAATGATGTTTTGTAGCTGACGAACATTGCCCGGCCATGGATAGCGCTTAAGTAAACCTTGTGTCTCTTTATCGATAGACTTGAATTTCTTCTTGTCTTGTTTGGCGTAAAGTTTCAAAAAGTGGTTAGATAGAGTGACAATGTCACTTCCCCTTTCTCTCAGCGGTGGCATCTCAATAGGCACCACATGTACACGATAGTAAAGGTCTTCACGAAATCGACCTTCTTCTACTTCGACGAGAGGGTCACGGTTAGTCGCACAGATGATTCTGACATCTACTTTGATTTCTCGGTTGCCACCTAACGGGGTAAAAGTCCCGGTTTGTAGGAATCGAAGGAGCTTTTTCTGCATTTCCAATTCCATTTCACAAAGTTCATCCAGAAACAGTGTGCCACCGTGTGCTTGCATTGCAGCACCTTTACGATCGGTTGTAGCACCGGTAAATGCGCCTTTGACATGACCGAAGATTTCGCTTTCCATTAAGTCGCGGGGGATAGCACCACAGTTGATGGCAACGAATGGTTTATCACCACGCTGACTCTCTTGGTGAATAGCCTCTGCGCATACTTCTTTACCTGTCCCGCTCTCGCCATTGATGAACACACTTGCGGTTGTCGGAGCAACTGAGTCGATGATTTTATAGACGGCTTGCATCGGTAAACAAGAACCGATGAAGTTATGGAAACGGTCACGATCGAATTTGCTTTGAATATTGTCGACTAGATTTTCGAGTTTGGCTCTGCGCAGATGCAGGTTAACCGATGTTTTGAGGCGGTCGGCTTGAATTGGTTTTTCCAAGAAGTCTTCAGCACCGCGCTGAATTAGGTCAACGGCAATGTTCACTGAACCATGGGCTGTCGCGATGATTACAGCGGTTGGGATGTCGTTATCACTGATCCAATCTAATACCTCTTCACCTGGCATATCAGGCAGTTTAAGATCGAGGATAACCAGTTGTGGGACGTGTCTCTCTATAAATGTTTTAGCTTCAGCTCCAGTTTCGACATGAAATATGTCGTATGGCTCGTCTTTTACGTACTGCTTGTAAAGTACGGCGAGGGAGGTGGAGTCTTCAACTAACAATACCTTAGGGCGCATTGTGTAATTCCTTTTGAAACTTTATCCTAACCAATCAATAACATAGTGATGTTTGAGCGTAGATACGAGTCGACGGTCTTTGTTACTTACTGGGCGCGCTGTCTTATTTGAGTTTAGTCTGTTTACGCGAACAGATGACCATGAAACGTAAATCGGTAATGACTATGTTGAGCTTTTTAACTAATTTATATCTGGTGAAAGAGCGTTAACTAAAACCGGCCTCTTTTCTTTCTAATAACGCGTTGATTGAACGCTCTGCAAGTTCGATTAACTCGCCAACCTGCAGAAAGGCTTGTTCATGATGCGCTTCTAAACACTGCTGTTCTAATGCTCTTGCTAACTTACCTAAAGGCCGGTTACCTAGCGAAAGTGCGGTACTACCAAGGGTATGGACTTCAAACTCGAGCGTTTGAGCGTCGTTGTTGCTAACTGCTTCTTTAATGGTGAGTAAACGAGCCTGTGACTCTGTCACATAGTGGTCGATTAAAATTGGAATAATCTCCGGACTGGTATCTCGAACCATCTGTTCAAGTACGCTTTCATCCACAAGCTCATCATTTTTTTGCTTATTTTCACCTGAAGGTGTGTCTGACGTTAAAGTCGAGTTCATCAAACTAAGTCCTTTTATTGAGCTGTAAATCCTTACATCATCGAGAAGTCTAATACTCGTTTGCACTCTTAAGTTTTAGTCATTTTCTGGAATAATTTCAACTGGTTGCCTTATAAACAGCAGAATAAATCGACATTAAGCCATGCTTGTGGCTATCTTTGTGATAAACCTAACGGATTGATTATACGTATTTTTACTTACAAAATATGAACTTAGGTGTGTAATAGGAGAAGGGCTTGGACTCTAGTGCTAAAAAACCTCATTGCCTCTAAATCTAGCAAACTAAATAAAAAGGCCACCCTGTTGCTGAATAGTGGTGGCCTAAGTGATAATAAAGTAATTGGTTACGCCTTTGTCCAAGTTGGACTTGGACTAAGACGCTTTGTCAATTTTTGGCTTTGGGATAGGTTCTACTTCTTCCTCGCTTGTTTCTGAGAAGATGTCGGCAACAGCGCTTCTCTCTAGTTCACCTTTGAGGTTCCCATCTTCGTCCACGACCGGAAGAGAATAGTCGCAAGACATGGTGTCTGGCAGAACTTCTTCAATCACTGCATCAGGTAATACCGCAGGAACTTCTTCATAGATCTCATCACTGAAATCGTGAACCGAAGAATCTTCAACTGCGTCTTGTAAGCTCTCTTTTGTGACCAAACCTTGATAGCCATCGTCAGTAACGTGATAAGCGTAATCGTGCTTGAGCATCTTCATTTGAGCCAATGCACCTTCGATGGTCTCTGAGGTGATTCGATACAAAGGAGGCTGCATAACTGTTTCTACAGTCAAAGCACGAGCGCGATTCACGTCTTTAACGAACGCCTCAACGTAATCATCGGCAGGGTTAAGTAGGATTTCATGAGGCGTGCCTTGCTGCACTAACTCGCCATCTTTAAGGATAGCGATGCGGTCACCTAGGCGGAGGGCTTCGTCTAGATCATGGGTGATGAAGACAATGGTTTTATGGAGTTTCTCTTGAAGTTCAATTAACTGATCTTGCATTTCGCTTCGAATGAGAGGGTCGAGTGCAGAAAAGGCTTCATCCATTAACAAAATTTCAGCGTTAGTACACAAAGCGCGTGATAAGCCGACACGTTGTTGTTGACCACCGGAAAGTTGTGCAGGGTACTGATTGCCATACCCTTTCAAACCTACGGTTTCCAACCACTCATTTGCTTTTGATAGGCGCTCATCTTTTTTGATACCTTGGACTTCCAAGCCATAGGCGACGTTCTCAACCACAGTTCGGTGTGGCATCAACCCAAAGCGTTGAAATACCATCGACATTTTGTGACGACGAAACTCTTCCAGTTCTTTGGTATTCAAGCTCATTACGTCGATGCCTTCTACCGTAATTTTACCTTGAGTCGGGTCAATTAAGCGGTTGAAGTGACGGATGAGTGTTGATTTACCTGAGCCTGAAAGCCCCATAATCACAAAGATTTCACCGCGATTTATCTGAAGGTTAATTTCTTTAAGGCCAACGGTATGACCGGTGTCGGCGAGAATCGCATCTTTATGCTCGCCATTCTTAACGCGGTCCATTACGGACAGAGGTTTAGGCCCAAACACTTTGAACAGGCCACTAATTTCGATTAATGGTTTAGTCATGTTTGAACCCTCCTAGGTGGGCATTGGTTCTACGCGCATAAGCCTGTGACGCTCGGTCAAACAGAATCGCGAGTGCAACAATGGCGAAGCCGTTCATCAAGCCTAGAGTGAAATATTGGTTGGTAATCGATTTAAGAACCGGTTGTCCTAAGCCCTTAACACCAATCATAGACGCAATAACCACCATTGATAGGGCCATCATGATGGTTTGGTTTATACCTGCCATGATTGTTGGCATTGCCAGTGGTAACTGAACGCCCCATAAACGCTGTTTCTTGCTCGCACCAAAAGCAGTCGCAGCTTCTAACACTTCTTTATCGACTAAACGAATACCTAAGTTAGTTAGACGAATCACAGGGGGGATTGCGTAAATAACCACGGCGATAAGACCTGGAATTTTACCAATACCAAGCAGCATAACGACTGGGATTAAGTAAACAAACGCAGGCATTGTCTGCATAATATCCAGCAGTGGTGTAACGATCGATTGTGCGCGATTAGAACGCGCCATGGCGATACCAATAGGAATACCTAGGAAGATAGAAACTAAGGTACACACAGTGATGATACTGAGTGTCCGCATTGTGTCTTCCCACATACCAAAGTAGCCGATGAGAAGTAGAGAGAGCACACAACCTAGAGCCAGTTTCCAAGAGCGACTAGCGGCATAAACTAAGCCCGTGCAAACGCCAAGAACGATCAGCCAAGGGGTAGAGATTAGAAGTTTTTCAAACCAAACTAGGAAGGAAAGAAGAGGGTCAAATAATGATTCGATCATTTCTCCATATTCACGGGAAAACTCACGATATGCGCCGTCTAGCGTCTTTTTGATTGCTCGCAAATCAGAGCGTTCCATTTCTGGGAAGCTCGATAACCAATTGCTGTCAGCCATTTTATATCCTTATAGTTCGGAGCCACTTGTTCAACAACTAAAATGCGATGTGAACAAGGCTCCGAATTACGAATAACATCAAGTATAGCGACGTTATTTCCATTGTATTGAAGCGTAGCCATAGATAAATATAACTACTCTCTAAGCATTGTTATTAAAGCTCAGCTTCAACCTTTTTTGCGACTTCTTCAGAAACCCATGGGTGCCATACTTCTGGGAACTCACTCAAGAAATGTATGCTCGCTTCTTCACCATCCGCTTGGTAGTCTTCCATCCAAGCGAGTAAAGCATTCATTTTTTCATTGGTGAAACCACGCTTCGTAAAGTAGTCGTACGCTTCCGGTGCGCGCGATGCAAAACTTTCAGTGGTAATAGTGTGGACAGGAGAAGGCGGGTACATGGTTGCTTTAGGAGATTCACAGCCTTCTTGGGTCGTACAGCTGATAAATTCTTCTTTATCAACACCACTGCCAAAGTCGACTTTTACCATGTCATATTTACCAAGAACTGCAGTTGGTGCCCAGTAGTAACCGAACCAAGCTTCTTCACGTTCATAAGCCTTCGCGATAGATCCAGATAAACCAGCACTTGAGCCAGGGTCTACGATGGTAAAACCGCTCTCTTCTAGGTTAAGTGCGTCAAACAGGTTAGCGGCACTGATCTGACAGTTCCAGCCTGCTGGACAACTGTAAAATGCGGATGTATCTGGGTCTTCAGGGTGCTTGAACAACGCAGCGTTCTTACGTACACCTTCGATTGTTGCCATTTCTGGGTTTTGTTTAACTAGGTAAGCAGGAACCCAAAAACCCTCTTCGCCACCATTTACAAGAGCTTTACCTGCGTAGCGAAGACGTTTCTCTTCAACACCTTTATCAAGAGCGTCTTTTAGGCTGTTACTCCATAGTTCCGGTGCAACATCTGGTTGGCCTTTTTCAATCATGGATGTGCCGGTTGGCATAGTGTCGCCAGGGATGAGTTCGGCATCACAATCGTAACCATGCTCAAGGATGAATTGGTCGATGTTGGCGATAAGAGTTGCAGAGTTCCAGTTCATGTCTGCGATTGTTACGCTGCCACATTCTCCAGCGTTAGCATGACCACTGGCTGCTGCAACTAACAAAAATACGGAGCTTAACTTGTATTTCATATTGAGTTTCCTTTCTCTTTAATAATACAACCAAGCTAGTCAAGGTCTGTTGACTAACTGAATTGCTCGATGGTGATCCTTTCCGTGTTTTGAACCATTTGAGCAGAAGGAGGGATGGGGGAAGTGTGTGAACCAATCAGCAAACCAATACGGCAACAAAGCATAAGTGTGATTTGCTTGATTTATCCACGGTGTTTCACCGCCATCGGATAACTTTGTCAAACTATTACAAATTCGTCAAAAACCACCTCTATTTATAATCTTAGGGAATATTCGTACGAATTCCATCTTTGACGCTATTTACATGGCACTTTAACAGGCTGTGTCACATTACCGCCAAAGTTAGCCGGTTTGTGTTGATCTTTGAGGCGTTTTCAAGGTGAGATGACCACTAATTATGTGTATGAAATGCATTGAATGGTCGCAAAAATCGTATTTTCTATATTAAATTCGCCAAAAATTAGAAAATACGATTAATGTGCGATTTGAGGAAGTAATTGGCATTAATTCACCTGCTATCAGGATACATTCTACATCGGCAGGTTCAAAAACTCGTTCCGATAGAGTTTATTAGCTAGACGCTCACGTAGCTTAACCGGGATAAACTTCATTCGGTTTAACTGTCGAACCAGCTCCTGTGCAAAACTTGGCGTATGCTTCATATTCATTATGCAGCCCGTTAAGGAAATAGTCTGAGCATCGAGAAGCTTCTTAGCTTGCTCAAGATGATGAGACGATGTGTCTCCGTAAGCGACAACAAGAAGCGTTGAATCACAGGCGCTTGCTACTGATTGAGCTGGGATATTGCCTTTATTTATGTTGAGTAGCGGCGAAGTATCGATGACGACACGGTCGTATTTAACTAGCCATTGAGCAACAGCCTGCTTTAATGTCGATGGATCTTTGTATGCTAACTGCGTCGATGCGACTTGCGGTGCAGGTACCCCGATAAACGTGCGTTGTGATTCAACATGCTCAATAAGCTGACCTGATTGTTCCTCTTCAAGCATATTGAGATTCTTAAAAGCTGGGTTGAACAGGTTAAGGTCCACATATAGTGTAGAGTGACCCGCTAACAAGAAACGCTCGGCGAGGGCAGTTGCGACCGATGTTACACCGTCACCTGAATGACAAGCAGTAACACAGATAGAGCGTTGTTTGTTTAATTCGGATGCCAAATAGATTTGTTCAACTTCGGCATGCGTTGCTGAAATAGTCATTATAACGCTCCTATTAGTACAATTGTGGTAGTAATACGTAGTATGTCCTCTAGACCTACACGGGCTTTTTCCATAAAACTGTCACGACGGTCTGGAATGTAAATGGTGTCTCCAGCGCGCAAAACAGGTAGGTTATAAATGTTGGCTGTTTTACTAAACTCAACCAGGTCGAAAGTGCGAGCTTGTCCTTGGCAACAAGACATATTTACAATGGTAATCTTCTCAACGTATGCATTGTCAGTAGGGCCAGCCGCTTCAGCTAAGATATCTAAAATCGTCATGTTGTCGTTAAACACATAACGTCCGGGGTTATTAACGGCCCCTAGCACACGCACGGTTTCTTCTTTTGGCTTGTCTAGCCAGTTTTTGTTCTTCTCAGGGATATAGATGGTATCACCAGTAGTGACATTCGGTAGTAACGATTCGTCACCTGTTTCAAAATACAAAGACAGATTAAGCTTGCTGACCTTGGCGTAAGGTTTATCACGATGGGTCACACGAATGTTGTGTATGTCTGCATCTCCAGTAGGGCCGTCGGCCGCAGACAAGATATCTAGGAAATGCATGTCTTTAGTGAAACGGTAACGGCCCGGTGCGTTGACTTGTCCAAAAATGTAAATAGACGCATCAGAGCTTTGGCGAACCCATTGTGATTTATTGTCTGATGGGTCTTGCGGTAAATCGTGTACACGAACGATTGAGCCAGCAGCGATATAGGGCATTTGGTCTCGTGGTGCACCGTTTTTGATAAACTCATCTAAATCGAATACCACGAGCTTTCTGCCAGTCACAATCTCAATTTTTGTAGTATCAGCGCGTAGAGTTGGTCCTCCGACGTGCGCGAGTAGACCCATGAAGTTCATTTCGTCTGACCACTCAATTCGACCAGGTCGGTTTACTTCACCAATCACGTTAACGGCTCTGTCTGGAGCGATCTTCAACCAAGATTTTTCGTTCATATCCGTTTTCTCAGGAACGAAAATCGCATCACCAGCTTTAATGTTTGGTGGGCTTGAGTTAGGTAAGCCTTCGGTATAGGCGGCTAAATCGAATCGAAGTACTCGACCATCGGCTTTGATAACGCGGATTTGGCGAGACTCAGCGAAACGAGTAGGTCCACCGGCGTTAGCCAAGATATCCATGAAGGTCGCGCCTTTTTTACCTTCAAAGGCACCAGGTGCTGCCACTTCGCCCATTACATAAACCATGTTCGCACCAGATTTAATCTCTTCTTCCTGTTTTGGCACAAAAATGGTTGAGCCTGGGCGTAGCACTGGCAGTAGACTTTCGTCGCCAGAATCAAGGTAGCGCTTAAGGTTGAATAGCGTCGGAGTATTGTTTGAGATGACGCGGATTTGTTCGACACTGGCGTAGCGAGTGACGCCGCCAGAGCGCATTAAGACATCAACGAGATCGGTGTTTTCTTTAAAAGTGAATGAACCAGGTGCGTTTACCTCACCGAAGACTTTAATTGAACTTCTTGAATCAGCGCTGTCACCCGAGTTGGCGAGCTTAGCAGGATCAAATTCTTGTTCAATATTACCAACCAGGGGTGAAGCAGGGACAAATAGAGAATCAAGTGATTGCAGTGTAGGTAGGTAGTCCTCATCGCCAGAATCTAAAAAACGCTTGTAATTAAACTCTTTTCTTTCTGCACCGCGTTTGAGGATAAGCTTATCCAATTGAGCCCCAGAACGTAAGCCTCCAGCCGCGTACAGCGCCATTTGGACGCTCGAGCCCAAAGCCAAGGTGTATTCACCTGGTTGCTCAACGTAACCTTGAACGTAGATAATGATCTGTTGTTCTTTCACATAAACAGAAGCATTCGATAGATCTTTATAAGCCGTCGCCAGTGACTCTAGAACGACTTTATTCAACTGTTCTTTATCGTAGCCTGCGACGAACACAGTACCCACTTCAGGTAGGGTGATTCGACCGCGTTTATCCACTTGATAGCCTTTGTTTAACTCGCTCTCTCCAGGCACATTCACTTGAATAAGATCACCGACTTGCACTGCGTCCGAAAAGTCGTCGTCGGCATGTGCCAAGGTCGCGATGAACATCGATAACGTGATAAGTAAAGCAATCAGTAATTTCATAGTGAGCTCCCCATCTTAGCCGCGTTTTCAGGGGAGATGACTTCGATACTCACTCTTCGATTGGTTAAGCGTGTACCTTCGGATTCACCTTCAAATAGTGGTACAGTTTCACCAACCGAGACGGCCTTGATACGGCTAGGGCTTAGACCAAAGATAGTGAGATAGCGCTCAACTTGTTGCGCTCGGCCTAAGGCTAATTTGTCGTTGTATTCTTCTGAACCTGTTGCGTCTGCATGGCCTGTCACTATCAGCTCTAGCGACTTGTTGTCTTTTAAGATGTAAGACGCCTCGGCAAGCTTACCCATGTATTTAGGATTCACTTCGATAGAGTTGTGTGCGAATTGATTGTCGACGTTAAGTAGATCGTACAGTTGTTGAATTATCGACAGCTGCATACGGAATTGGTTTTCGTTCTTGGGAGGTTCACAACGCGCTTGTGAAGTTACATAGTCAAGTTGAAGCTCAAGTTCGTTTAGGCGTTTTCTTTGGATAACCAAATCGTTAGCCGCATCTAGAAGTAGGCCTCCTTGAAGCTCGCGAGCGATGCGATTTTGCTTCTCGATGGCTTGGACAACCGCAGCGGGGAAGCACCAACGCGCGCCTTCTTGAATCAGCGCATCCAAATGCAATTTAGCGAGTTGCCAATCAAAACGTAAGCCATGCTCTGGACCTAACGGTTCGTCAGGCATAACCGGCGAGAAGTCAGAATTCTGATAGTTCATCGAATCATAACTCTCGGCTAGTCCGCCAGTGCCGTGTTCTGGGTAACTTGTGCAACCCAGAACTAGCACAGACAGAGATAGGGCTATGTAGTTTTTGATTGTATTCATGCCAACGTCCTTTGTTTTTCGCTTTTTATTATTATTTTTTGTTACTTCTAGCTTAGTGGATCTTCATGAATTTGTAGGATTTTTTGAGTTAACAGGGATAGCGTGTCCAATTCGTAGGAGATTCATGATTTCCAGTGGTTGGCCTGACACGTTTTCTAGTCGCATGTTACGTTCACGCTCAGTTAGGCGTTTGAACATGTAAACAATCGCACCCACACCTGATGAATCAAGAAATTCTACCTGACTGAAGTCGACTTCGATCTCTTGATGACCGTCATTAGAAATCACGTCATCAATGTCGGTTTGGGCATCGCGACTGCCTGCCGCGTCTAAATCACCAAAAATTGAAAGTGTTAGTGTTGTTGTGTTTAGGTCAATCTTACGTAGTTCCATAGTCTTATCTCCTTGTGTTCATGAGTTTACAAAAGCACTGAATGTGCCAACTTTTTTGTCCCTACATATCAATAACTTATAGTGCATGGTTTTTAGTGTTTCATTTTGAGAAAGGTGATTTCTCAATATGAGAACTAAAATTGGTTGGATTTTTGGGAGGTGTAACGAATTGATTTTGCGAATGAAACGTCATTATGAATAAGGTTGATGTATTGATCGCATCTTAGCTCAAAGATTGAATGATGAATCGCTAGAACACCTAGGATAGAAAGTAGATTTGAGCAAAGTGCTCAATACTTTTAACCGCTCAAGGTACAAAAGGAATTTTGAAATGAGGCTAACCAGATTGGCAATAGCAACACTGTGTGCGTTTTCTACGTTTCCTTCTCATGCTTCGTATCTGCCTCCTGCACAATTGGTTTTAGCAAATACTTATAAGCAAGGTATAGATGTGTCTGAATATTGGACCAGCGAAAAACTCGATGGCATCAGGGCTTTGTGGGATGGAAAGCATCTATATACCCGAAATGGGAATCGAATTTATGCGCCTAAGTGGTTTGTCAAAGAATTACCGGATGTTCACCTTGAAGGAGAACTGTGGGCTGGAAGAGACAATTTTCACTTAGTCCAAACAACAGTCTTAGACCACACTCCAAGTGATACGGCGTGGCAAGAGATCGAATTCATGCTGTTCGATATGCCAGGTGCGGCGGGCGACTATCAGAAACGTTACTACAACATCTTGCACTGGGTAAGAGTGATAAACGAACCGCACATTGGGTATGTGGAGCATACACCGATTGCAAACGAAGAGGCATTGTTTCATCAACTTGATAATGTCGATGAGAGTAAAGGCGAGGGGTTGATGCTTCGTAAGATTACCAGCCGCTATCAAGCGGGGAGAAGTAATGACTTGTTAAAACTAAAGCGACATCACGATGCAGAAGCGACCGTTATTGGCTATAAAACAGGAAGTGGCAAGTATAAGGGGATGATGGGCTCAATTTTAGTACACACAGAAGATGGTGTGGAGTTTTACATTGGAAGTGGCTTTACCGATAAGATGCGCTTGTCTCCTCCGGAAATTGGAAGTCGAATTACCTTCCGTTACAATGGCTTCACTCAAAATGGTAAGCCGAAGTTCGCAAGGTTCGTTAGAGAGAAAAGTGATTATTAAACACTTGTGGATAAGCATCGCGAACAAGCATTGCTGATAACTATTTTGGACACGGAAAAATGTGTACATGGAATAAAAAAGAGCTCTGATAATCAGAGCTCTTTTGTTTAATAAACTTGTTTGAAGAAGTGCTTAGCGAGAGCCGAACTCCAACTGTACTTCATCACTTTGTTTGTGCATCCAGTGCAAACGCATACCAAGCATAATTGCTGCTGAAGACAAACCAATAATGAAGCCGATCCAGAAGCCGTGTGCACCCATTCGTTCAACAACCCAATCCGTCATTCCTAAGATATAGCCAATCGGTAGACCAAGCAGCCAGTAAGCGATAAAAGTACGATTGAAGATTGAACGCATATCTTTATAACCACGAAGTGCACCCGCAGCGATAACTTGAATTGCATCTGTACATTGGTACACCGCGGCAAAGATCAGAAGCTGCATTGCGATGGTAATTACTGCTGTGTTTTCTGTGTAAAGAAGTGACACTTGCTCTCTAAATAACACGGTAAGTGCCGCTGTGATAAACGCTGTTACCAAGCCAACAATAATACCAACGTGAGTCGCGATTTTAGCGCCCTCAGTGTTGTTCTCACCGAGTTTATGACCAACACGGATACTAACCGCAGCACCAATACTCATTGGGATCATAAACACCAATGAAGAGAAGTTAATCGCAACTTGGTGCGCCGCTACGATCAATGAGCCGAGTGGGGCTACTAACAGCGCAACTACTGCGAACAGCGTCACCTCAAAGAAAAGTGCTGCAGCGACTGGGAAGCCGAGCTTGAATAAACGAACTTGAGCTTTTAACTGAGGTTTATGGAATTGACCGAAAATGTTGATCTTAGCTAAGCGCTTAGAAGTCAGCACATAGATAAACAGTAAGCCAAACATGATCCAATAAACGATAGCTGTTGCTACGCCACAACCCACACCGCCAAGCGCTGGTGCACCAAGCTTACCGTAAACAAACATCCAGTTAAGCGGGATGTTTAATAGCAGGCCAATAAAACCAATGACCATTGCAGGCTTAGTCAAAGACATACCATCGGTAAAGCTTCTTAAGGTTTGGAACAACAAGAAGGCTGGCACCGCAAACATTACCGCGTTCATATAGCCGATGGTCTTTTCTGCCATTAGGATTTCAATATCCATCAATTGCAAAATGGCTTGAGTTTGGAAAAGGACTCCAATGATTGGAATCGAAAGTACAAGCGCTAAGAATGCACCTTGCTGAATCTCAAAAGGAATCTTAACTTGGCGACCAGAACCATTTAGTTGTGCGACCACAGGCACTAACGCCATAAGTAATCCGACACCAAACAAAATTGAAGGAAGCCAGATACTTGCCGCTATTGATACCGCTGCCATATCGATAGCACTGACGCCACCGGCCATAACAGTATCAACGAAACTCATGCCAGTTTGCGCGATAGATGCGATCAATACTGGCGTCGCAAGCTTGATTAGATTTGAGGCTTCTTCTTTGTAACGATGCACAAATAACTCCAGATGAGAAAGAAAATAGGACAGGAATGAATATTCAGAAGGAATCAGAGACACTGATCGTTAAGCTTCCATTGGACGAATCATAAAGAAATGTCACAATAACTGCCATAGTAAAACGCTAAATAGGAAACTTATGTTTACAGGTATAGTTCAAGGCATGGCAACACTGGTTGCTATCAATAAAAAAGAGTTGTTTCAGACTCATACCATTGAGTTAAAGGATGAAATGGTACAGGGGTTAGCTATCGGCGCTTCTGTTGCTCACAACGGTTGTTGCCTGACAGTGACTGAAATTTCAGGTAACCAAATCTCTTTTGATTTAATGCAAGCAACATTACGTCTAACCAACTTGGGCCAGTTAAACGTAGGTGACAAAGTGAATGTTGAGCGCGCCGCTAAGTTTGGTGACGAAATTGGTGGTCACAGCATGTCTGGCCACATTTCGTTAATGGCTAAGTTAGTTGAAGTTATCAAAACGAAAAACAACCGCACACTTTGGTTTGAACTACCAGAAACATCAATGAAGTATGTTCTGAGCAAAGGGTATATCGGTGTTGATGGTTGTTCACTTACGATCGGTGAAGTGGAAGATAACCGCTTCTCTGTACATTTAATCCCAGAAACCCTGAATCGCACGCTATTTGGTGGCCGTGAAGTCGGTGACGAAGTAAATATCGAATTTGATCCTCAAACTCAAGCGATTGTTGATACTGTGGAACGTGTACTAGCGAATCAAAAGTAATCAACCGTCACATTTAATCTGCGTTGTTCTATTTACGCGATGACCAAATAAAAAAGAGCATCCTAGGTGCTCTTTTTTGATTTTGTTGCCTGTAAGAAACACAAATTAGAATACCTGCTCATCGTCTGCATCGATCGACAGGTTTATTCTGTCTCGCACTTCGTCGACTTGCATGTCTAGGTGAATGGCATTGCAGCAGGCAGGGCAGTCGTCGTAAAAATCTTGACTGCCATTGGATGCGTCGAGCGTTATATTAATACCGTGCCCGCAATGAGGGCAGGAGACATGTTTCTCTGTGTATTTCTGCATGACAAATTCTCCTCAAGCTAACTTATACCATCTGACCGCTTATCTATTGTGATAAGTATTACACAGCCTGAATCTTCTGAATGCACGCTTCTGTTTGTGCCAGATATTCACCGCCAAATTGATTACAGTGATTAAGAAGGTGGTACAAGTTGTAAATGTCTTTTCGATCAGTATAGCCAACGTCAAGCGGCATGACGCTTTGGTATCCTTCATAAAACTCAGGTGGGAAGCCCTGAAACAATTCAGTGAGCGCTAAATCACACTCATGGTCGCCCCAATAACAAGCAGGGTCGTAGCAAATAGGACCAAATGCTGAATTAGCTACATTACCATTCCAAAGATCACCATGAAGTAATGAAGGGCGAGGGTTGTGGCCAGCAAGTCTCATGTTCACCATCCCAACAATATCGTCAATATCCCCGAACTCGATGCCTTTCTCTTTCAGGAGCTGGAGTTGAAAACCGATGCGTTGTTCAGAAAAGAAACGGCCCCATTTTTTATGCCAGGGATTTGGTTGAAGCGTGCTGCCGATGTAGTTGTCTTGGTCGCAACCAAACTCTTTTTGCTCACCCCACTGATGTAGTTTGGCAAGCTGGACACCAAAGTCATAACTGTTATTGCCTGTCTCGAGTGGTTTGGTAGGCAGATAGTTAAGAATGATAAACGAGCACTCTTTGGTTTTACCAATCAGCACCAGCTCAGGTACGTAGACTGTTGAAGTCTCTCTTAATAAACGTAGGTTCTCAGCTTCAATCTCAAACTTAGGTAGGAACTCTCGCTGATTCACCTTAACGAAATAACGTTCATTACCGTCGCTGATCATATAGCAATCGTTAATGTCACCACCGGGAACCTTAACGCGCTCGGTAATCTGAAAATTGAATAAGAGTGTGTCTGAAAGCTGTTGAGAAATGGCCTGCCACATAGGAAATCCTCAATGAACTGTTGGAGTGAAATACTATCGTTTGATAGCAATAGTTTAGGACAAATCTGAGTGATTTATAGACGTTCTGGTCAATGTTCTCAGCACTAGTACAAGACAGTACGGATCAATTAACAGTTTTGTGAACTCTGACTGTGTGAATGCCTTTGATAAATCAGTAAAAAGTGAATCGCCAATCGCAGAATAGTTGGAACAAATATCACGTGCGACACCAAATAACCTTACTTCCACTAGAAAATCAATAACAGCTTGGTATGGTTGACGCGCTATTGCTAAAGAGAGCTTTGAGATGTTGTGGTTTGAGCAGGACGGGTAATTATTATTGAGTAAGCTGCTTCGCGTATTATTGATTCAATTTTGCACTTAAATACTAACAAAGATCATTTTAATCCTCGTTATAGCAATAAAATGATGACAAATGACTTCATATACATAGTATTAGCCTAATACGTATTAATCTGCCTTAGAGCTTAAAACGGAGATTTATTGTGGTTGTAGAAACCGATGGCTACCTAGCTTTGATCGAGCACTTATCATTTAACCTAGATGTATTTACTAACGGTAACGGTGATACTGGAAACGAAAGTGTCGAAGACATAGTAACTGACATGATTTCAAGCAACATTATGGCGATCTTCGAGCAAAACCCTGAGCTGCATTCAAGTGTACGTTTTCAGTTGCTTAAAGAAGCGGATGCCGTGGTTGCTGATCTAGGGGAAGTGCTTGCAGGCGTGTGGGCTAAAAAAGCGACAAACGAACAGATTGTCTTCTTGGATGAATACATCGCATTGGTGAAGAACCTATTCGATACTGCAGTAGCAAAATACGATTAACCTCTATTTCGTCGTTACTGACTATTTTTGTGGTTAGTACTCCTTATTGATGGACTGAAAGCGTAGCACCTCTATGAGGTTGCCTTTAATTCAATTGGTGGCCTCGCAAATACACTATATGCGCCTAAAGTGCCAAAATTTAGAAGCCCAATATGGGTTATCTAGCCTAGATATGATCACACCTTTCGACGTAGACGCATGTAGGAACTGGTTGTTCCCCAAATACACACCTACATGCCTAACGGTGAAAGACGTCTTGAAAAACACCAAATCTCCACTCTTTGCTTGCTCATAAGCGATTTCAACGCCTTGTTTACTCTGATCTTTTGTCGTTCTTGGTAATGCTTGCTGCGTCGCATTTTGCACGGCAATTTGGACAAAAGCTGAACAATCAACGCCTGTGAATGAAGTTCCACCGAAATGATAGGGTACGCCTTTCCACTGCTTGTACACACTCATATAAGCATTAGTAGTCAACTGTTCTGACTTTGATAGAGGTTTATTTGCAATTTGGCTGTTTTTAGAAGGGGATGGTGCTGAGCTACAAGCTGTTAATGTTGCGAAAGTTATTGTAACTGCAAGCATTTTTCTGAATTTCATATGTAACTCTTCTGAAAGAAAACTGAAATAAAAGCGTAATCAAGGGCTTCTAGTATACCGACTAACTTAAGGATATCTCTTTTTGTAGTCAAACTGGATTTCGCATGACTGACACCAATTTATCGGTAAAACCCTCACGTTATACATTCTCGCTCATTCAAACGGTTAGTGCCGTATTTATTTCGATCCTTCTACTTGTCAGCTTTTTATCTATGGTCAGTATTCGTGGCATAGATCGAGTAGGAGGTTACTTTGATACTCTGTCTGAACAAGCTCTGCCACTCGCTCTGCATAACGCAGAATTAACACAAAGCGTATTAGAACAAGTAAAACTACTCACTTATAGCACCCAATCGACTGACTTAGATACACTAAACCAAACACGTCATTTGATCGATGAACTCGCTGTAGAGAGTAACAACACGCTCGAGGAACTCCTTTTTATCTCCCAATCTTTTCCTGATGCGATTTCTCTTGAACAAAAGCAAAGCCTTATCGACGATATGGCACAGCTACAACAAATGACCGACACGGTTCTTTCTGCACAAATTGAAATACAAAGTAAGCAAAACCTGATCGACAGTAAAATTGGTGAGTTTCGTTACGGCGTAGGATCTATCGGTCCTGAAATGAATCGTATTAGCTCCTTCTTAGTGGAAGATAATCCAGAAGCGAGCGACGCGGCCAACCGCTTTACGTCGAGTGCATCTGCGATGGCCAATACTTTCTTAATGTTGATGATGCAAAACGACCTTGAGAAAGCAGAAGATGAATATCGTCAATTGAGGAACCGAATCGCTGGTCTTAATTTGGCCTACAGTGATTTCTCAGATTGGCACCCAGACATTGCAGAATTCGCGAGCCTAATCGCCCCTTATGAAATGGTAAAAGAGGGCTTTACAGAAGAGGGCGTCATCAAGCAAATATTGCTTAAGCTAGAGCTAGTTAAACAGCAAGAGCAAAACTTAGCGCAAGTGATTGGACTAGCGAATACGGTGATTAACACGCTCAATCAGCTATCGTCGACAGCGTCTCAACTGATTGATGAAAGTGAACTGGTCGTAAACCAGACCATTGCTAACATCGACCGTGTGCTATTTATTAGTGGGTTAGTGATCGCAATGATCATTATTACGTCATGGCTAGTACTGCGTCGTTGGATGAACAAAGGCTTAAAAAACATTACACGTCAGTTAACGTCTCTTGCAGAACATGACTTCTCGAAGCAGAGTGAGTTGCTTGGCCCACTCGAGCTACAAGTCATCACCTCTAAACTTAATACGGTTGTCGATTCAACTGCCGATTCTATACGTTTAGTTACTCGCAACTGTGAAACGCTTTATCAGACCGCAGAAGTAAGTCACGACGCTGCAGAGCAAACCAACTTGAGCCTGCATGAGCAGAATGAATCTCTGCAGAATATGATCACCACAATCACACAACTTGAAGCGTCGATTGGTGAAATCGCTCGTATTTCGAATGCCTCGAATGATGATGCCCAAGTCGCAGAAGACGAGTCAGTGAGTGGTAGCCAGGTTATTGGTTTAAACCAAGAGCGCTTACAAGCGTTAGAGCACTCTTTAAACATGAACGAACAGTCGATGGCTGATCTTGATGGGCGAGTTAAGCAAATTCGTGAAATGGTCGACATGATCAGTGGTATTGCAGAAAACACCAACCTGCTGGCATTGAATGCTGCGATAGAAGCAGCGCGAGCGGGAGAGCAAGGTCGTGGTTTTGCGGTAGTCGCAGATGAAGTAAGGAAATTAGCGAGTGGTACATCCCAACAAACCACTAATATCCGAAACATGATGAATGAGCTGGTGGCTGCGGCGGACCGTTCTCGTACGTCTGTTACTGAATCACGAACTGAGATGGCGAATGCACTTCAAGCGAGCGGCGATGTGAAGCAAGCTTTTGAGAAGATTGAAGTTGCGGTTAACCAGATTAAAGGCCGCGTCGAGCAAATCATGGTCGCAACAGAGCAACAGGCTCGTGCAACTGTTGATGTGACACACTCAATCACGCGCGTATCCGAACAGGGCGAAAATACTAAACTGCAACTTGAGTCCATGATTGAAAGTTCTGAGCAAGTGGGTGAAATCGCAGGCCATCAACAAGCTATGCTTCATAAGTACGTATTGAAGTAGATGTGTCAACGTTGTCCGGAAATGGGAATTGCCGCTGAAGGGTGAAAAGCTACGCATATAAAAATGGCGCAATCTCTTATGAGTTTGCGCCATTTTTTATTATTTTCTTGAGGCGTTAGGTCTTGTCTTCCGAATGAGGGAAGGAAGCGAATGGTTGGCGTAACATCAAGTCAAGCCTTTGTTCTTTTCCGTCTCGTATTTCTGGCACACCAATATTGACCTTGTCATGGCCAAGCTTAGGTTGAGCGCGATACGTTTTAAACCAGATATCCCAAACTGATAAGAAAAACCCAAAGTTAGAGTGGGTCTCTTTGACGATCACTGAATGGTGCACTCGATGCATGTCTGGCGTGACAATCACTTTACGAAGCTGTTTGTCGAACCATAAAGGTAAACGACCGTTACTGTGGTTAAACATTGCACTTACATTCAGAACGACCTCGAATATCACAACGGCTAGTGCGGGCACACCCAATACGAAAATCAACACGACCTTAATTAGCATAGATAAAATCATCTCGATGGGGTGGAAGCGTGTACCCGTGGTGACATCGATATCTAAATCGGCATGATGGACGCGATGAAGTTTCCACAGGACAGGGATACGGTGGAAGACTAAATGTTGAGTGTAAATGGCAAGATCTAATAACACGACACAAAGGAACACGGTGATTTCAAAGGGTAGGCTAATGTTATTGAACAGACCCCATTGGTTTTGTTCCGCAATCAGTGCCGCTTGAAATGCCGCAACAGGTACTAATGTCGCCAATAAAACACTGTTAAGCGCCATTAATGAGAAGTTATTTCCCCAACGAAACCATTTATTTTGAGTCAACGTTTTTCTTGGCGCACGATCTTCCCACAACGCACACAAAACAAAAGCGCTAACAAAGAAAACAAGGCGAAGTAAGGATGGGTCTTGCATGAGAATTCCTTCTATCATTCTAACGATACTGTAAGTACAATCGGGCCACTTTTCTAGATTTACTGTTATTGTCCATGAGAATCCACGCTTTTCACCGTTTATATCAACACCGTTTGTCCCTTTCTACCAAGCCGTTCAATGCGCGCGGGTGTAAAGTGGTTCGATGTGAGTTCTGTAAAATCAAACAAGACAGCTGTATCTGTGAGCACCAACCGAACATAGATACGAATATTGCCACAATGTTGATCTTATCAGATAACGAAATATTGAAACCAAGTAATACCGGTCGTTTGATTGTCGACACAGTAAAAGACAGCCATGTTTACCTTTGGCACCGAACAGAGCCAAACACAGAGATGCTGGATGTTCTGAAGGACGAGCAATATCAACCGGTGATTGTGTTCCCGGAAGAGTATACCGATGACAAATCGCGAGTGGTTCAAGACCTACCACAAATGCGTAATCCAAATAAAAAGCTACTACTGATTTTCATCGATGGTAGCTGGCGTGAAGCAAGACGTATCTTTAGACGTTCTGAGTACTTACAAGATCTACCTGTGTTGTCGATTGAACCTGAATCCGTTTCTCAATACATGATGCGAAAGTCAGACAATGAGCAACACCTATCAACTGCAGAAGTAGCAAGCTTAGTATTAAAACAAGCTGGTGAAGAGCAGGGCGCCAAAACATTACAGCTATGGTTTGAAGCATTTCGCGAAAGCTACATGCTAAGTAAGACTCGTTACAAGTCAGATCCGACCAAACCAAGCCTGAATGCTTTCATAGAGCACAGTAAAAATGAGACGTCACTCTAACCTTTAACCGCTTTGTGCTGACTTGTTGTTCAAACAGACTCAAACACGAGATAAGTTTGTTATCTATCACGGTTTGTAGGGGGAGTGTTATGGATAATGTTCCCCAGTTGTTTTATTTAAAGAGTTTATTTGCCCGAATTTAGGGAAAAATTGGAGAGATTTCATGTATTACGGCTTCGATGTTGGCGGCACTAAAATTGAATTTGGTGCATTCAATGAGAAACTTGAGCGAGTAGCAACAGAGCGCGTTCCAACACCAACAGATGACTATCAATTACTGCTTGATACGATCGCTGGTTTAGTAAAGAAATACGATAGCGAATTCTCTTGCGAAGGCAAAATCGGCCTTGGCCTTCCTGGTATGGAAAACGCAGACGACGGCACTATGCTGGTTGTTAATGTTCCTGCATCAACAGGTAAGCCACTACGTAAAGATTTAGAAGCGCTAATCGGTCGTAGCGTAAAAATCGAAAACGATGCGAACTGTTTCGCGCTTTCTGAAGCATGGGATGATGAGCTAAAAGACGAGCCATCGGTTGCTGGTCTAATTCTAGGTACAGGTTTTGGCGGCGGTTTAGTTTACGAAGGTAAGGTATTCTCTGGTCGTAACCACGTTGCCGGTGAACTAGGCCATATGCGTCTACCTTTGGATGCATGGTTCCACCTTGGGGACAACGCACCGCTTTTAGGTTGTGGTTGTGGTAAAAAAGGTTGTCTAGATAGCTATCTGTCGGGTCGTGGTTTCGAATTGATTTACGAGCACTACTTTGGCGAGAAGAAGAAAGCGATTGAGATCATCCAAGCTTACAACGAAGGTGAGGCTAAAGCGGCTGAACACGTTGACCGCTTCATGGAGCTTTTGGCTATCTGCTTTGCGAACCTGTTTACTGGCCTAGATCCACACGTTGTTGCACTGGGTGGCGGTCTTTCAAACTTCGAGCTTATCTACGAAGAAATGCCAAAGCGCGTTCCTAAGTACTTACTGTCTGTTGCTAAGTGTCCGAAGATCATCAAAGCAAAACACGGTGATTCAGGTGGCGTTCGTGGTGCTGCATTCCTAAACATCAAATAGTGATGGCTTTCAGCTAAACAAGTTACGCAGAATAAATAAAAATGCCGCAATCTCGAAAGAGGTTGCGGCATTTTTTATTGTTTGGTGATTTTAGCTATCGATTAGCAAGAGCGAAGCTCTCTAAGAACTTACTTATTCTTTTTACCAACACCAAGGTTTTCTTTTTGCTTCAGCGTAAGCTTTGAAAAACCTAGCTTACGGAAGTAATTGTCTTGGTAGTTGCGAACTGCTTTAGTATCTGAAATCAACTCAAGCTGCTGCTCTGTTTTTAAATATTCAGTGATGTCGATGCCTTCAGCATCAGCAACCGCTTCTTGGATCGTGCGGTGTTCTTGCTTTGAAAACAGTAACTCTTTGTCTTCGTCTTTGTACGTGTACAGAATGGTACGAGCCATGATGCGCTCCAATAGAATTTTTACTTTGGGCGCACTGTACATAAAAACCGTACGTCGCTCAAGGTAATGGTAAGAAATCTTAAGATTAACTTAGTTAATGGGTTACTTATTAAGGTTGTTCAGAAATATAAAAGCCCCTTGCGACTAAACCATCGCAGAAGGGGCTTCGAACGTTCGAACTTCAGTGTAATCAATACACCTTAGGCCGTTTTATTAATTAAACACGACCTTGCAACGGAATGATCGTCACTGTTTCACCAACTTTCACGGTATCAACCGATGGTGAAATTTCAATTAAGCAGTTTGCTTCACTCATTGAGCGCAGAATGCCTGAGCCTTGTTTACCCGTTGTCTTAACTTCAAGTACACCAGATTCGTTCATAGTGAATACACCACGGCTAAATTCAGTTCGGCCTTGGCGAGAACGTAATTGCTCAGTTGCTACCGCATTCGCTTTTACTGGTGTCCAGTTTGTTTGACCTTGCAGCTTACGAATCGCTGGCTCAACAAAGTTAATGAACGACACCATTACGGCAACTGGATTACCCGGTAAGCCGAAGAATGGCTTGTCTTCAATTTTACCGTAAGCAAGAGGGCGCCCCGGGCGCATGTTGATACGCCAGAAGTTAATCTCTCCTAGTTTATCTAACGCAAGCTTGATGTAGTCGGCATCACCAACAGACACGCCACCAGAAGTCAGAACCATATCGGTTTCAAGTGACGCAGCGTGCAGTACATCCATCATCTTTTGTTCGTCATCTTCAATGATGCCGTAATCAACGATGTCACAGCCAAGCTTTTGCAGCATGCCGATAATAGTAAAACGGTTTGAGTCATAGATAGAGTTTGGTTTTTGCTCACTTCCCGGTGCTTGAACTTCATCACCCGTCGAGAACACGCCCACTTTCACTTTACGCAGAACAGGGCAGGTACCAAAACCCAGTGATGCCATCATACCCATTTCTGGTACTTCGATTCGTGTGCCACGAGTAAAGACAGGTTGGCCGATTTCAAGATCTTCACCCGCCATACGGACATTTTGTCCTACTGAAATTTTCGCATCTAGGAAGCTAACGACGTCACCTTCTTGAACAGCCTGCTCACGCATCACAACCACATCAACACCTTCCGGCATTGGTGCACCTGTCATGATCTTAACCGCTTCACCTTGTTGAACGGTCTTGTTGTAGCTGTGTCCTGCCATCACTTCAGCAACAACATGGTAGCTATCCAGATCTAAATCTTCACTACGAATGGCGTAGCCGTCCATTGCAGAGTTAGTGTTCTGAGGTACATTGATTGGTGAAATAACATCTTCCGCCAATACGCGACCATACCCTTGTTCTAAGGCAACAGATTCCGTCAGCTCTAATGCATCAATACTATCAACAATCTTTTGCTGACCTTGAGTCACGGTAAGACCTGCAGGAGAGAAAGAGTCACAACACACAACTGGCGTGTTGTCTTTTGAAGATGCACACGAAGCGACTTTACTTGTTTTCGAAACTGGATCGAACGATTGTGCATAGTCGATGATGAAATCACGAATCGCTTCTAAGTCGCTGATCGCCATTTGTGGCAGGTCAGATTCGACTTTGCTGTCGGCTGCGATAGCAATGATGTTGTCATCATTTGGATAAAGCCAAGGTTTACCCACTTCATCACGGTGAAGCTCGATTTTAGGAAAAGCGATGTTCTTGCAGCCTTCAACCAAAATCAAATCCAACGTGTTGGTATCGAAACGGGTAAGCAGATAATCAAAATCAGCTTCGGCTTCTGGCGTTTCTGTCATCATTACATGACGGTTACGAGAGCTGATCAACATTTGGTTTGCACCAGCTTTACGTAAGCGATAGCTGTCTTTGCCCGGCTTATCGACATCAAAATCGTGGTGAGCATGTTTAAGAACGCCAACGTTCAAACCTGCGTCGGTTAACAAAGGTAACAGGGCTTCAAGTACCGTTGTTTTACCTGTGCCGCTGTAGGCAGCAAAACCTAATAACGGCAGGTTAGGGCGTTGTTTTGAATCTTTCATTATTGAAGCGTTCCGAATTGGGTGAGTTCTTCTGGCGTATTAAGGTTTACAAAGCAGTTTGGTGCATCGCTGAAGTCGACGTACTCAGTGACGCACTCTTTATAGAGCAAGATTATCTTGCGATCGCCACGCTCTAAAAAGGCTTCTAGCTTTGGAAGAACACGCTTGTGGAATAGGGTAAACACCGGTTGTTTGAATTCGCCATCGTGAGCCACAAGAATGTCACTGTCTTCTTTTACCGCCGCACAAAAGCGCTCTACAAGATCATCACTGATTTGTGGACTGTCACATGGGACAAAACCGACCCAATCAGTGGTCGCGTTTTTAAGGCCAGCATGAATACCGCCCAATGGCCCCGGATAATCAGGGAACGAATCGGAAACAACCGGAGCGAATGCTTGGTAACTGTCGAGGTTACGGTTGGCATTGATGGTGATGCTGACATCTTGTTGTGACAGCTTGTCTATAACGTATTGAATAAGCGGGGAACCGTTGAGCTCAACGAGTCCTTTATCTTTTCCGCCCATACGGCTGGCTTGTCCGCCAGCCAAAATAACCCAACTAGTTTGCGTTGGAAGCAGCATAAATATTCTCTTGTGCTTTGTTCTTTTTAATTACTTGCAGAAGCGGTGACTCAGCTAGCGTGTTGTCTTTGATCCACCATTGCTTCTTGCACAAATCGGTTAACGCGTTGGTTTGGTGACTGGTAATGACTAAACTCGCGCCTCTCTGAAGAAGATCTTCGGCCATAATCACCAATCTTTCAATAGATTCTTTGTCTAAAGAAGCACTTGGCTCGTCCATCAGCAAAATTGATGGCTTGAGAATCCAAGCTCGTGCCATTGCTACGCGTTGACGTTCACCACCAGACAACACAGAAATGTGTTCATCTGCTAGGGTTTCTAAACCTACCATCCTCAACGCATTAATTATTTGAGCTCGCTTATCTTTTTGGCTCTCTTTACTAAAGCGAATCCCATAAGCGACATTTTGGTACACAGAACCATCAAATAGGTAAGGTGTTTGATGTAGATAGATGATGTCTTTAAATTTTAGTCTAGGGAACAGGTTATGTTGCCAACTTTGTGTCGGTGACTGAATACGGCCAGAAGTCGGCTTAATCAATCCAGACAGAATTTTTAATAGAGTGGTTTTTCCTACACCGTTATCGCCCTTAAGATAAATCGCATCGTTTGGACCGATCGACAATTCAGGGATGTGGAACAAAACACGCTCTTTGTAGCGCATTGAAATTTGCTGCGTTGTTATTTTTATACTCATGACAGCGTTCCTAAGTTCTTAAATAGCCTTTTCCTCTCACACTAGAAAGGAAAAAGTTAAGGGCTAATGCCAATGCCAATAAAACCATGCCTAACGCCACACCTTGAGCGAAAGCACCTTTGTGACTTTCCATTGCAATAGCGGTAGGGATGTTTCTTGTCATTCCCATAATGTTTCCGCCAACCATCATTGAACAACCAACTTCAGTGACGATACGAGAAAACGCAGCAATGACTGCCGCCAGTAGAGGAAAACGAGTTTCCCAAATCAAGGTGCAGGCAACGCGAGTGGTTGAAACTCCCAGAGTGCGTGCCGTTTCGACAGCTCGGCGATCACTGGCTTGCAGCGCACCGTGCATCATGGCAACTAGAATAGGAAAGCAGATCAGCATCTGACCTAGAATCATAGCCTTTTGAGTGAACAGCAATTGCCAGTCGCCCAATGGGCCAGAACGAGAGAGCATCATGTACATCAATAAGCCAATAACCACGGTTGGTATTGCTTGCAATGTGTTGATTACAGAGAGTAACGCCCATTTCCCAGGGAATTCCGTGTAGGCCAATAAGAAAGCCATGATGATAGAGGGAACAATTACCAGAGAGATGGCGGACAAAGATACGCTGAAGGACACCGCGACAATTTGCCACAAGTCGTGGTCAAAATTCACCAGTAAATTCAATGCATCTAGCGTTGTTTGCCATAAGGTCATGAAGTATCTCGTGTGAATCGATAATAGGTTTTTATCGGTAATGACTGATGTTAATCATAGCTGACACAATATTAATGAGCCTTATTGGCCAGCTATTATTTCTTTACTTGTTTGGTTTGCTGACTCGTTAAGCGTAATGCTATTTTGCAAAGAGTGAACCTTTAACCCTATTTAGCACAACCTAGCGAGCGACAAACTACTCAGCACTCGCAACAAACAGTTGCTTGCCGTGCAGCTTAAAGTCGTTAATCAGTTTTTGACCTTTAGGGTTAACCAACCAATCGCTGAACGTTTTTGCTGCTTGGTAGTGAATGCTTGGGTAGCGCTCTGGGTTAACTAGAATTACTTGGTAAGGGTTGAATAGGTTTTCGTCACCTTGGAAAAGGATTTTTAGATCCAATTTATTTTGGTAAGCCAGCCAAGTGCCACGGTCAGTCATTGTGTAACCTTGCATCTCTGACGCCATGTTTAGAGTAGGGCCCATGCCTTGACCAACGCTGCGGTAGCCGCCAAAGTTTGGCTCCATCTTAGTTTGAGCCCAGATCCCCATCTCTTTCTTATGTGTACCTGAATCATCACCACGAGACACAAACGTTACATTGTTTGTCGCAATCGCTTTAAATACATCCGCCACTGCTTTTTGAGATTCAACTTTCGCTGGGTCACTTTCAGGGCCAACGATCACAAAGTCGTTGTACATCAATTTACGAGGTAAAACGCCGTAGCCTTTCTCAACAAAGTTAGCTTCTGCTTTTGGTGCGTGTGTCATCACCAAATCCACATCACCGTTTTCACCCATGCGAAGTGATTTACCAGTACCCGCTGCTAAAACATCGACTTTGATACCCGAATCTTTTTCGAATTCAGGCAGTAGATAATCCAGTAAGCCAGAATGATAAGTGCTTGTCGTTGTCGCAAGCTTGATATGAGTGGTGTCTTCTGCGCTGCTAGCCGAGTAACTGACGATAGATAGAGCTGCAATAGTTAGGGGAATTGCTTTCATTATTATTATGTCCATTTTGTTAGAAATGAATGACATGTCTTCAGTTTTAAAGGGCTCAAAGAAGGACATGTGCATAAGATGCTAATTATAGTAATTAGAAATCCTCTCCCTATAAGCAATCTTAATGCCAACAAATAATGCATCAAGTCTCATTAAATTGCTGTTATTTCGGACAAAACTGCGTCATTTCGCTAGATAAAATCAACCAAAACATGAGCTAGGACAAAATGTCGCACATTGTCCCTGTTGAACAAAAGGTTAATTGGTACACTCTGTCCCAACTTTCCCTTTCGGCTGATCATTATGTCTTTACCTAGTTCAAACGCCTCTAACCTCAATCCAAACACCTTGACTCAATATCAGGCGTTTTCGGTCCTGGTGGTCGATGATGAAATTGGCATGCAGGCAATTTTAAAGAAAGCACTAGGTAAGTACTTTGGCAAGGTGTCGAGTGCAGGCTCTGTAGAAGAAGCAGAAACGCTACGTTGCAATGAACACTTCGACCTGATCGTTCTCGATATTAATCTTCCTGGTCGCTCTGGTATTGAGTGGGAAGAAGCCTTCAATGATAGCGACCGAAAAGCAGATGTTATCTTTATGACTGGCTATGCCGATCTGGAGATGACCATATCAGCACTCAAGCTCGGTGCTTCAGATTTCATTTTAAAGCCATTTAACTTAGAACAGATGATTCAAGCTGTACTTCGTTGTATGGATAAGCGCCTTGACCAAAGAATGCAGTACGCGTTGAAGCGTGATGTCAGCCGCCACATCAAAACCGAGATTATTGGTAACTCAGATAAGACCAAACAACTTAAGCTTCTTATTAGCCAGTTTGCTCCATCAAGAGCGTCCGTGTTGGTAGAAGGTGAGTCTGGTACCGGTAAAGAGTTGGTTGCACGAGGTGTTCATGAAGCCAGTAAACGAACTGGACCATTTGTCCCAATCAACTGTGGTGCGATTGCTCCAGAGCTTCTTGAAAGTGAATTATTTGGTCACACCTCTGGTGCCTTTACTGGCGCGAAGAAGAATCGCGAAGGTTTATTCAGAGTGGCTAACGGCGGTACGCTATTCCTTGATGAAATTGGCGAAATGCCGCTGCCTATGCAAGCTGCACTGCTGCGAGTGCTCGAGCAACGTACCATTCGCCCCGTCGGCAGCGAGAAAGAGATATCCGTAGACGTTCGTGTTGTCGCGGCAACCAATAGGAATCTTCAGGAAGAGGTCGAGAAAGGGCACTTCCGCCGCGACCTATTTTACCGACTCAATGTACTTAAGATTGATGTGACTCCGTTACGCGAACGACCATCCGATCTGATTGAGCTTGTTCCATATTTCACGCGCCTGTTATCGAGTGAATTAGGTATGCCGATACCTAATTGGGCACATGAAGATATCTTAGCGATGAATGAATACGAATGGCCGGGCAATATTCGCGAGCTTAAAAACCTCGTGGAGCGCTGCATTCTGTTAGACAAGCCACCAGCTCACTATTGGCGAGATATAAATGGCGACCCTGCACCTGCGAGCATTTCAGTGACGGTGTCACATGGTGCTGAAGTGCCGAACTTGAATACAACGGACGCTGCTGAAGGCTATCCAAACACTTGGACACTTAAAGAAGTGGAGAAAGCACATATCGAACAGCTTGTGAGTTTTCACGATGGTAATAAGTCTGCAGCGGCAAGAGACCTTGGCGTTGCTCGTAAAACCTTAGAACGCAAATACAAAGACTGGAACACAGAAGGCTCAGAATATGCCGATTAGACGTCAGTGGTGGGCAAAGTGGGCGTTCCGCTTCAAAACCATGGTGCGCTACCGTTTACTGTTTCTCACGTCAGCACCGATCTTTCTTACACTGTGCGCGCTCGTTGCGATCACCTTTTATTGGTCTGTTCACTATACGTGGCAAGGCGCTTTGATCGATGTTGATGAACGTCTCGACGTCGCAGACAACAGTATTCATCTGATTCAAAACCAGCAAGCTTATAACGTGCGCGCATTTGCTGAATCTTACAACTTTCGAACGAAGCTTGCGAGCGACGTGCCTCAAGATGAACTCATTCGTTGGGTCTCAGAGAATAAGTCACGATATGAGCTCGATTTTTTACGCTGGCGCAGCGTAGAAAGCATGGAAAAGAAGCTTGAATATCTGAATCTCACACATAAATCATCGTTTTTCAGTGTGTTAGACAGTAATGAACTCGATTACTTAGATCGTGATCTTGCAAAAAAGGCAGAGGTTCCGATGCTTAATGGTCATGATGTTGAAACACGTGGCTTGGTTAGCCGTACTGTCGTATCCATTAAAGATAAACATGATCATGTGATCGGCTTTCTTGATGGCGGGATCTTGTTGAATAACAGCACTCAGTTGGTCGATCAAATCAGCAACCTGATCTATCCACAGAGAGAGGGCTTCAACCGTCATGTAGGAACCGTCACCGTATTTCTTGACGACCTTCGTGTGAGCACTAACGTGCCATTAAGCAGTGAAGACAGTGCAGGGCGTGCAATTGGTACGCGAGTTTCTCACGAGGTTCACTCTAAAGTCTTAAACGAGGGCAAAGAGTGGCTCGACAGAGCATATGTATACGATGCATGGTACATCACGGCTTATCAACCAATTCACGACCAGTTTGGCAACGTGATCGGCATGCTATATACCGGTTACCTAATCTGGCCGCTCATTGAAACCTACCTGACTAACCTTGGCGAAATCAGCATTACTATCGTTCTGTTGTTGCTTGTTTCAGGTTTGATCGTTCACAGAGGTGCGCGCGATCTTTTCAACCCTATTGAACGCATTCATAAAGTGGTGAAGCTAGTACAGATGGGGCAAGACAAGCGAATTGGTACGTTAGGACTGGATGATCAACATGAGCTTACCTTACTTGCTAAACAATTCGACAAGATGTTGGATCTGCTGCATGAGCGCAATCAAGAGATTCAACAAGCGGCGTTAGAACTCGAGTGTAAAGTCCATTCTCGCACCGCTAGTTTGAAAGAGAAAACCGAAGAGCTCGAGCTGCATATCAAGCTGCTAAACCAAGCCAGAGATAAGCTGGTGGTCAATGAGAAGCTGGCAGCGCTCGGTGAGCTAACCGCTGGTATTGCTCACGAGATCAACAATCCAACAGCGGTAATCCTTGGCAACGTTGAGTTGATGAAATTTGAACTAGGGGATGAAGTAAGCCGTGTCGAAGAAGAAGTCCATGCCATCATGGAGCAAATCGACCGAATCCGAAATATTACGCGAAGCTTGCTGCAATACAGCCGACACGGTGGTGTGCAGGATGAGATCACGTGGCAACACATCAACCCGATCGTCGATGAAAGTATCACGCTCGTGAAAACTGGGGCGAAAAAGCGCGGCATGGTTTACGTTTCGAACTTAAACGCTAAAACATCGGTTGAAGTAAATCGAAACCAATTGCTGCAGATTCTGGTCAACCTACAAATGAATGCGATTCATGCAATGGACGGGCAGGGAACATTAACAATCTCGAGTGAAGATTGGGTAGAAAACGGCGTGTCTCATGGCGCTATCGTGCATGTTGAAGACGAAGGTTGTGGCATCAAAGAAGAGCAATTAAAGCGCATCTTCTCGCCATTCTATACAACGAAACGCGACGGGACTGGCTTAGGCTTATCCGTATCTCAAAGTATCTTAAGTCAAATTGGTGGCGAGATACGAGTAGAATCAGAAGTGGGTAAAGGAAGCCGCTTTAGTATCTACCTTCAGCAAAAAGCGACACCACAGTTATTGGTGTCTAACCTCTAAACCTGCTACGGCTATCGTTCGATGGTTATCCTAGCTCGCTTGGGCTGTTGTTTTTACATTCAGCCCAAGCACGAAAATCCCACACTACTAAACTATCACCAATCAAACCTCAACCTCTGCCAGTTTGACCTATACCTCTTTTTGGTTATGTAACACAGTGTATATTTGGTGTTCTTGATGCATATCATCTGAACTGTACAAAATTTTGATAACTTGGTCGAAAATCCATAATCAAAACAAATAATAAAGTCAGTCAGCTATGAAATTAAGTAACTTATCTATCAAGTCAAAACTCGCCTCAATTGTCGTTCTATCGGTTGTACTGCTAGTAATGGCATCTACATTTAACCTCATGCAGCAAAGAGCCAGCTCTATGGAAGAGCGGCAAGATAAGCTCAGTGCTCAAGTTGAAACCGCAGTAAGCTTAGCCGGCTATTACTACAGCCAACGTAGTGTACTAGGTGAAGAAGTCGCAAAGGAGCGAGCGCTACAAGCCATTAAGACGCTTCGTTATGACAACACCAATTACTTCTGGATCCTCAACCAGCAGCTCAACATTATTAGTCATCCGCTCAAACCTGAGCTTAATGGTACCAACGCAGGTAATTTGAAAGACGGAGCAGGAAAGCACCATTGGCGTGAAATGGTGACGATCTCACGCTCTCCTCAAGAGAAAGGCTTTCTTGATTACCAGTGGATGAGCCCTCAAGGTGAGCTAAAAGATAAAATCTCTTACGTACAACTCTTCCCTGAGTGGAACTGGATTATCGGCTCAGGAATACTGGTCGCTGATATTCAAGAGGCTTTCTACGCATTAGCACTGAAGGAAGGCATGGTCGCAGTTGTTTTATCAGGCTTACTGTTTGCGATGGGTTATGCGATTTCAAATAACATAATCGTCCCGCTTAACAAGCTTATCGATAACACGCATAAAATTGCCGATGGTGACCTTCGTGTCCGTATGAACATGACACGTAAAGATGAGTTGGGCGATATGAGCCACCAGATCGACACCATGCTCGACAAACTGCAAACAACGCTTCGTACAGCAAACGAGTCTGCGGATCTGTCTAGTAATATGGCAAGTCATATCGCGCAGGCCAGTGAAGAGGCAGCAACCAGTGTGAATTCGCAACATGCACAGCTTGAACTGTTATCGACCGCAATGACAGAGATGAGCGCGACTATTTCAGATGTCGCGATGAATGCAGAAAACACCGCTGCGAGTACCAACAAAGTGGTCGATCACGCTAACCAAAATGATGAAAACATGCATGTAACCGCAACGACCATATCTCAAGTATCTGAGAACATTTCAACTGCAAATAACTTGGTCAGAGATCTTCAATCTGGTGTTACAGAGATAAGCCAAGTGGTTGGTGTGATTCGCGATGTGTCTGAGCAAACTAATCTACTAGCGTTAAACGCCGCTATCGAAGCGGCACGTGCAGGGGAACAAGGGCGCGGTTTTGCTGTAGTTGCTGATGAAGTTCGTAACCTAGCAAGTCGAACGCAAAATTCTACCAACGAAGTGCAATCGACCATCGAGAAGCTAACACAACAAGCCGAACGTACATTTAATGCTATGCAAAGCAGCAACGAAAAAGTGGACCACAGCGTGGTTGCATCTAATGAGACACGCCAGCAACTCGATGTGATTGTGAATGAGCTACATAACGCCAATGATATGGTCTCGCAAATTGCTGCTGCGTCCGAGCAGCAGAGCACAGTAGCAACAGAGATGAGTGAGAGTGTTACTGGTATTCATTTGGCCGCTAACGAAGTCCTACAGGCTTCACAATCGCTGGCTGAAGACAGTCAGAAGATGGCAAACACCACTGAACATCTCACAGAACAGTTGAAGTACTTTAAGGTTTAGCGCTTTTCACCAGAAACTTATGGAGCCATAGAGCGGTAAAATTAATAGCTGTTACATAGGCGGCAACCATAAAAAACACCTCCGATTCTTATTCAAGTGCGGAGGTGTTTTTGTTTCGAACAATCGAGTAATCAACCTAAAGCTATGAGTGAGCAGCCACCGAGATTTTAGGTGGGTTGATGTTGTGTTTCTTAAACTCTTTCATGACACGAAGCGTAATATCTGTCTCGAACAGTTTCTCATAGGCTGTGTCCACCACATAAGCCTTACAGGTTAGCTGTATTGCTAGGTAGTTGTCAGTAATGGTCTGTTTCACCAACACCGTCACAGGCTTAGGTAGGTGGATGTAACGGCTTGATGAGGCCGCTTCCTGTATCAGATCACGGGCGAGGGTGATGTCCTCGTCCATACCGACGTAAAACGGAATCACCACCTGCATATCCAGCGCGCCATAGTTACCACTGGTGGTGACTTCGTTTAAGAACTTGTTGTTTGGAATCGTGATGATGTCGTCATTCAAAGTTCTCATACGTACCGAGCGTAAACCGATAGTAATAATGTCGCCGTAGTTACCTTCAAACGTGACACGGTCACCGACTTGGAATGGTCTGTCAATCATTACGGTGATACCCGCGATGAAAGAGGCCGCCAAGTCTTTAAGCGCAAAGCCGACCGACACGGCAAGAGTACCACCAATCAGAGCCAAGATTTGGTCGTTGATACGGAAACTCATCATGAACACGATAAGACCCGTGCTCACATAAATGAAGAACTGCATGAACGATTGAAGCTTTTGCAACAGCATTCGATATTGAACGAACTGACTACCAAAGCTTGTCACCATTGAGTTAATGAACTTCAACAATAACCACATCGCTGCAATGACGATGATGGAGAAGAACACGCCACTCCAACGAACCAAGCTCGCGATCTTAGAAATGTTTTCTACATTGGCTAACTCTTCTGTCGCATAAGTCGGGAAACTTACCGCCGTTGCCAAGCCAACAAATAATAGGACAAATAACTTCTTCATTTTACTTCACCAATAAATGTTGACGGTCAAGAACGTTAGTAATGTGACGGAACCAGTGATCAGAGATTCTTGCCTTATCTTCATTCCAGCCAATGTAACCACGGCTCTCAAAGTAGCGAAGAATACCGGTGATTTCAGCAATACTTAGCTGAGTACATTCTGATAGCACCTCGGTAGACGCGATTTCTAACTGAACGATAGAGCGCAATACCGCCAGCATAGGTTTTGGCATGTTCTCTAGTTCTTGCGCTTCTGGTACATGGAACAACCTGACAACCGCTTGGTCTGTCTCTTTATTTCTATTTAAAGAAAGACGGAAGAAACGCAGTGCAACGGTTGGGTTACCATCGGAGTAGTGCCACAAGATACGATAGAAACCTTGGCGCGCGCGCTCTTCTTCGCTCATGTCATCTTGGTCCCACTGTTTTGGTACCACTAAACCATCAAACGACAATGGCTTATCGAGTTCAGTATTGATACGGCTGGTTAGCAACTCGCCAACTTGTTTCTCAGTCCAGCGTGGAAGGAAACAAACCAAATCAAACAACAGACGCTCGCCACGAGCTCGGTCGACAAATCGCCAGCTAGACTTAGCAATCGACATCACGATTCTGTGGTTCTTCTTCGAACGACGAAGTAAGTTAGTTAATCGAATCAGAGCAGAAAGACCACCAACCATTGGCTTAACTAGGCGCTGAGCATTATCAATTGCAATGAGGTAAGTCGTTTCGCTCTTGCGAAGATGTGCCAAGATTTGAATCTCAGTTGCGTCTTCTTCTAAGCCGATGCTTACTGCTAGGTGACACAGTAATTCTTGGTAACCCGCGTAAGGGCAACTAACGTAAATTGGTTCTGCATTCGATACCTTGTGCAGTAGGGTATACAGAAGCGTTGTTGCACCCACGCCACGTTCACCCGACACGATACAAATTGCTGGGCTGTCAGACATAAGATAACGAGACAGTTGTTTTACTTCGTCGCCTGCATAGTCAATCAGCTCGCTGTCGATGGATCCAGGTAGAATGTACTCGTATGTTTGATCGCCTTTAATACGCACTAAGTTTTTCTGATTCTTATCGAGGTCAGACTGCTTAGCCACTTCAATCCTAAACAGGTAAGCCAGTGCTTGACTGAATACTGTGTAGTTCGAAAGCAGCGACATGATGCGATGCTGGAAGTGATAAACACTCAACCAAGCAATACCAAGCGCAGTCGCGATGATATTAAGTAAAAAGGTATCTTGGCGATTCACGGCCCAGTTAACCCACACTGGGCGATCAGAGATATGTTCTAAGCTATTGAATACCTTCGCTCTCCATAATCGAAGTACCGAGATGGTCACCAACACAAACCAAAAGAATAGAACGCTATAAATCCAACTGTAGATGGTGCCTTTACCCAGCGTGATGCTTGAGATTTGCAGAATCACACCAGCAACAATGAAACTCCATACGTAACGGCGAATCGTTGAAAGGCGTAGCGCAATGACTTCTTTGTTTGAGGTACGTCCCATGCGGTATGCAAACTCAAGAATGAAGCTGATTGCGATCGAGCCACCTAAAATCCACCACGTGAAGATCTCGAGGAATATAAGATGTTGCAGGCTAGGGATACTTGAAAGCACACGCAGCGAAAGCGTGATCGCAATTAACCAAGCAATGGCTCTATCCGCACGGCTCACATACCAAATTAAACGAATCAGGAATGGAGGGTTTGGTTTCGCTTCAAGCAGGTTAACGCGAAACAGTTCGATCAACCTTTTACTGTTCGCTAACCACCACACCAGCGCAAAATAGATGAACAGCACTTTTAACGCTGCACCAATCACAGGAACCGGGGAAATAAAAATGTCTTTAATAAGCGCTTTGAAGCTGCGTATTTGGAAATACACCAAGTATTCGACGTTTAGCTTTGTCAGTTCCCACTCTTGTTTGAACTGGGTAACACCGTAAGGACCAAAACCGGTCAAGCGTTCTCTGTTACTTGTGGTGCTTTGCTCCAATAAGTGCTGCTTGCTCACATTCAAACTGTTCAACGTGACGTAGCTAGACTCTACATCGAACCACTGTTTTGGCTCGCTGTTTTCTCGATAAGCCTTGAGTCGTTTATCGAACGTTGCGATTTGCTGATTCTGAACACGCAGCACTTCAGCGAGCAACAGATTTACCTTGCGCTTATCTGACGCCTCCATAAAAAGAGGGTCGGGAAGCTCATCGATACGATTACTCAGATCTTGGGCAATGTCAGAGACCTGAGGTTGTGATTGTAAGTCATATTCCAAGTTGGCATGACTCGGCCATGAGAGCATGGCTAATATGAGGAATAAGAAGCGCGGTAATGAACGCATAAAAGTCTCTTAGAATTATGAGGTTAGGATTACTATAGTTAGATAATCGAGCTTTGTGAAATCTCATGCATTAATGAGGGCGAGTACTTTATCCCCGAATCTTGGTGTTTTGTCATGAAACTGTCAGGCGTTAGACTAGTCTTTGTGCATTAGAGGGTGCTGTGAATAGCTATGTATAAAGAAGCTTTGGTTGTAACGGGTTGTTATGCGATATATTAAATTATTTATAAGAGATATGTCTTTATATAACGCGAATTTTACTCAGTGGCTCAATACTTTATATGTTGCACAGTTTGGCTATTTATCGCTCTATAAATAGAAATCAAAAATGTGAGTTATCTCAAACTATGATTTAGCTAGGTTATCGCTCACTTATTAGCGGGTAATTGCAATCAATACTTGCAGTTAAAGCCCTGAACAAGTAACGTTGCGGCGTTTTTCACATTAAAAAGGTAAAGGCATTGATCTCCACAGCAAATATCACCCAACAATTCGGCGCTAAGCCACTTTTCGAAAATATTTCAGTTAAGTTCGGCGAAGGTAACCGTTACGGTTTAATCGGCGCGAATGGCTGTGGTAAATCGACGTTCATGAAGATCCTATCTGGTGAACTTGAGCCGAGTGCTGGTAACGTAAGCTACGATCCAAACGAGCGCGTTGCAAAACTGAACCAAGACCAATTCGCTTACGAAGAATTCTCGGTAATCGACACAGTTATCATGGGTCACAAAGAGCTTTGGACTATTAAACAAGAGCGTGACCGCATCTATTCTTTGCCAGAAATGAGCGAAGAAGACGGCATGAAGGTAGCTGATCTTGAAGTTCAATTCGCTGAAATGGACGGTTACATGGCAGAAGCGAAAGCGGGTGAGCTTCTTCTTGCTGTAGGTATCGAAGAAGCATTGCACTTCGGCCTAATGAGCGAAGTAGCACCTGGTTGGAAACTTCGTGTGCTTCTAGCACAAGTTCTGTTCGCAGACCCGCACATCATGCTTCTTGACGAACCAACGAACAACCTGGACATGGATACCATCAAGTGGTTGGAAGATACGCTAAACCAACGTAACTGCACAATGATCATCATTTCGCACGACCGTCACTTCCTAAACTCTGTTTGTACGCACATGGCTGACCTTGATTACGGTGAACTTCGCCTATTCCCAGGTAACTACGATGAGTACATGACGGCTGCGACTCAAGCGCGTGAACGTCTACTGTCTGATAATGCTAAGAAGAAAGCACAAATTGCTGAACTTCAAACGTTCGTTTCTCGTTTCTCTGCAAATGCATCTAAAGCGAAGCAAGCAACGTCTCGTGCTAAGCAAATCGATAAGATTCAGCTTGAAGAAGTGAAAGCTTCTAGCCGTCAGAACCCATTCATTCGTTTTGAACAGTCTAAAGAGCTATTCCGTAACGCACTTGTGGTTGAAAACCTATCTCAAGGTTTTGAAGAAGACCTATTCAACAAGTTCGATGCGATCTTCGAAGTAGGTGAGCGTGTTGCGATCATCGGTGAGAATGGTGTGGGTAAAACAACACTACTGAACACACTAGCTGGCGAACTTGAAGCTCGCACTGGTGAGTACAAGTGGTCTGAAAACTCAAACATCGGTTACTACGCTCAAGACCACGCACATGACTTCGAACAAGACATGAACCTGTTCGATTGGATGAGCCAATGGCGTCAAGAAGGTGAAGACGAGCAGGTAGTTCGTGGCTTCCTAGGTCGTATGCTATTTGGTCAAGACGACATTAAGAAATCAGTTAAGGTAATTTCTGGTGGTGAGCAAGGTCGTATGCTTCTTGGTAAGATCATGATGCACAAGCCAAACATCCTACTTATGGATGAACCAACTAACCACATGGATATGGAATCTATCGAAGCGCTTAACTTGGCTCTTGAGAACTACAAAGGCACATTGTTCTTCGTATCTCACGACCGTGTATTCGTAGACTCTCTAGCAACGCGTATCCTTGAAATCAAAGATGGCAAGATCAACGATTTCCGTGGTACTTACGCTGAATTCCTAAAAGCACGTGGCTAATCTAGACTAGTGCTTCGGACAACCGCTGTTTGTAGACATATGTAGTCTACAGATAACAGAAAGTGTCCTTATAGAATTAAAACGCCCTTATCAGCATAAAGCGATAAGGGCGTTTTTATTACCTACAGTTTATTTAGAGGTGGTGACAGCCCATAACGAAGTAGGCTACACATCAGTATTTAAACTGAGCCACAATCTTCTCTAATTTCACACTCACGCTCGATACCTGTTCACTACAACGCACTGACCCTGATACTACGGTATGTGTATTACTGGCTAGATGAGCGATGTCGCTGATGTTTCGGTCGATCTCCGCAGATACCATGGATTGTTCTTCAGATGCTGTCGCTATCTGACTGTTAAGGTCGAACATCTCTCCGACTTGAAAGTGGATACCTTCAATCGCATTGACCACATCTTTAGTCTGGTGCTTAACTTGTTCGGTTTGCTCCAAGCTTGCCGACATCTTAGCGACTGTCTTTGCAATGCCGGACGTTAAACCATGGATAGTCGATTCAATTTGATGGGTTGAGTCGTTAGTCATTAAAGAAAGCTCTCTCACTTCAGAGGCGACCACCGCAAAGCCTCGTCCATGATCGCCTGCACGTGCAGCTTCAATCGCTGCGTTAAGCGCAAGTAGGTTAGTTTGTTCGGCAATTCCCTGAATCGTCGTTACCACTTGATTGATTTCACGGCTCTGTTCTTCAAGCTGCACGATTAGGTCTTGCGACTCTGCAATGTTTTCAACCAACACATTGATACTCGCATCTGTTAAGTGTGTTTCTTGTAATGCTTGATGGGCGTTATCTTTAATTTTCTCTGCATTAGTTGCGGCATTTTCTATATTGGCTGTGACCTCGTTACTGGTCATCACCAATTCGTTCACTGCCGTCGCGACGGACTCCGATTGTTGTTTCTGTTTATCAGCATTACTCATGCTTTTGATCGCGGCTTCTTCAGAGCTACATGAACTCTCTGTCAACACTGTCATAACTCCCGACAACTCTTTAATGTTGCCGTGCAGCTTGTTGATGAAGGTATCAAACGAGTGAGCAAGGTGAGCGAGCTCGTCGTTACCTTTAGCGTTCATTCGCACCGTTAAATCACCATCGCCATTGGCAATCGACTCCATCATCACGTTTATCGCTTTAATACGACCCAAGATGTTGCGACCGATGAAAACCAATAATAGAGAAAGCAGAGCAACAATAGCGGCGCCAAACAGATGCAACATATTTTGTGTGTGCCTAACTGCCACTGTAATCGCATGGCTTATCTCATTCTGCACTTCTTCAATGGCTTGTTCCGTTTTATGGACATTACTACGTAAGGCGCCTCTAAGCCCCAACTCTGCAGACAAGCCTAGATTGCTGTTAGCAACCAACAGAGTTTCAACTGCAGCCTTATATTCGGAATAGGCTTGTTCAGTCGCAATCGAGGTTTGGGAGTAGGGTTCAAACTCAACAAGAGCATTGGTTAACGCCGCATTCGTTTGGCTATTAATATGTGCGAGGTAATGGAAGTCTTTTTCGATCAGCTCTAACAACGCAAGTTCCAGTGCCAAGCTTGATTCTGATTCGATTGCTGATTTCAGCGCTGTTCTTTTTCCATCGAGAGCGGCGACAAAGCCCAAAGGTGGGGTTGTACGTTCAATGTCGTTCACTTGATTAACGATCTGGTGGAACTGTTTCTGGTACTGATGAAGGGTATCGGAGATCTTGGTCATTTGCTCGGTCAGGTGAAGTTCGTGCGAGGTGAGAGTTTGGTTCAACGTCACCAATCTTTGATTCAATATGTCGGCGGTTTTATCGAAACGCTCTGCGTATTTTTGATCGTGGCGAGACAAGAAGTCTTTCTCATGTCGCCTAAGCGTTAATAAATCTACTGAGCTTCTGAGGTTTTCGGTCGCAGCGATCTCCAATGATTCCAATTTGTCTAAGCTGAGTTGCTCGTAGACGGCATAGATAAAAACAGAAATAAACAAGGTGAGGTTGATTAAAATAAACTTACTGCGAATAGAAAGAGACAGCAGAGGATGCTGAGGTTCCGATGGATTACTCATGGTTAATTCCCTTTAAGCCGGTGACGTTGATATTCATCTTTAATTTGTATTAATAGATTCATTAAATTGATGAATATGTAACTAATAGCTTATTGGGGTGTTAAATCAAGATTTGTTTTAGGAAAAGCTAATTTAAGACATGATACGTGTAGGTTTAGATGGTCTGAAGCGTGAAACCTGTATCGGGAACGAATTGGGATAAAAACTGAAGAATATAAAAAAGGTGCAGCTGATACTGCACCCATAACAAATTAACTAAGCACGAGTTAACTTTACGTTTACTGCTCGCCTTTGACGTCAAAATCTATCTTGTCTGCACCTGTAAACACTTGGAAGCGCAAGCCTTTAGCACGAGCAATCGTTGTTATGCCGAACTTCTGCGCTAAATCTAAGCCCATTTGCGTAACGCCAGAGCGTGATAGCAGAACAGGGATTCCCATCTGCGCTACCTTAATCACCATTTCAGAGGTTAGGCGGCCAGTGGTGTAGAAGATCTTATCTTCGCCATCTTCTTTGTTAAGCCACATCTCACCCGCTAGGGTATCAACCGCATTGTGACGGCCTACATCTTCCACAAACGACAACACTTGATCGTCTTTGCAAACAGCACAGCCATGAACCGCACCCGCTTTCTTGTAGGTGTCGTTATAATGAGTCAGCGCTTCTAGAGCCGTATAGATTTCAGATTGCTTAATCTTGGTTTGAGGCACTTGGTAATCTTCCAATTGCTTCATCACGTTGCCATACATGGTACCTTGACCACAGCCAGACGTTACGGTCTTCTTCTTCAGTGCTTGTTCAAGTTGGCTCGTATCTTCTTTGGTGATAACCGCTGCTGAGCTGGTTTCCCAGTCGATGATGATTGATTCAACGGCTTCTGGATCAGAAAGGAAGCTTTGGTTTTTCAAATAACCCAAGACTAATGCTTCCGGGCGTGAACCCAATGTCATTAGAGTTACGATCTCTTTCCAGTTCAACATAACGGTAAGAGGGCGCTCGCACGCAATTTGTTTGGTTAGCTTTTCGCCATATTCATCAAACACTTCAACTTCGATGGTCTGAAGTGGGTTTTCACTGGTTTTTATTATGTTTGGTTTTACCACAGTCACGTCCTACTTAAAGAGATAGCGATTATAAGGGATAAGAAGTTAGGCAAGAGTCATCATACGACTCTTTAGAATACATGCGTTCTCTGTCACTTAGTCATTCTTAGCTTTAACTCAAGCATTTAGCAATTCTCATTCCAAAATAGCGGCTATTCGAGAAAACATGAAGCATTCGATTAAAATAGCGCAAAATATGAGAGTTCACCGAGACTAACTGTCTCAAACCAGCGCAATCGACTAACGTTATAGGGGTAACTTTACGACAACCGCACTAAAGACGGAGCAGGACTTAAAATGTATTGGCGTGTTTATTGCTTTGTAGAGGGTATATGATTATGCGAAGTACAAAATGTCCTACGTACGATCAGAATAAAGAAAATCAATTGGGTGCAGTATGTCTGAGATAAAAGAATTCCAAGAACACTACGAAAAAACAGAATCAGCTTGGCCAATAGGTGTCCAAAGAATAGAGAAAGAGATCAAAACTGGTATATGGGTAACAACTCAATGGGAACTCATCGGTTTTGAATTATCACCTGAACATGAAACCCCAGACGTATGTTTGCTCCAGTTACACAAAGACGAACGTACTGATTACCGCTTCAATCTAAGCTCTCAGCAACCTAAGCTATTCTTAGTTATGGATAATGTTGACTCCGGTAAACCTATTATTCAATTACTGACAGCATCACAAACCGTCGCAGGCCAATACATGGACGGAGATAACCAAGTATTGTCATACGACATGCCTTTACCTGTACAAGCGTGGATGGAAGCCTTTATCGGTCGTCATGGTGAATTATTAGAAGCAAGACGCAAGAAGCGCAAAGGGGCAGGTCGTTCTAATGGCAACTAACTTTTTTAGCCGTTGGTCTCAACGAAAGCTCGATGAATCGACTGATAAAGCGCGTGAAGCTGAACAGCCTCTTGAGGAAACCTCGGTTACCTCTCCTGAGTCTGCTTCTCAAACACCCACCTCTGCTGAAGAACTCGCACCAAATGACCCGGCTTCTATCGAGCCAACTAACGCTTTAGAAGAGTCTGCTGACACTAAAGAGTCGGCATCAGAGGCTACTGAAGAGCTGTCTATGGCTCAATTATTGGTATCAGAAGCATCAGAAAGCGTAAAAAAAGCCGCATTACGTAAGTTATTTCTCTCAGAAGAGTTTAACGTACGTGATGGCTTAGACGATTACGATGACGATTATAGTAATCTTAAGTCACTTTCTGAAGGTGTCGCTGAAAGCTTACGTGATTGGGTAAAAGAGAAGGCAGAAGAAGAAGAAACGTCAAGCGAACAAGAGCAAGCCACTGAAAATAAAGAAGAAGTTTCAGTTAACAACGCTGAAGAAGCGGAATCAGATCTTGTTGAAAGTGACGAAATTACGGGACAACAAAAAGAACTGTATAAAAACACAGTACCGGATAATTTCGACACCGATGTTATCGAAAATGACCCCAAAGAGGTGGGACAAAATATACCACACAAAGAATAGGTACATTTTGACTAAACACTCAATGAACCGCTTGCGACAAAATGTCCCAAGCGGTTTTTTTATTATCAAAATCGATTTAAATTTAATCTAATCCATTGAAAATATTGAATTATTAAATTGGCACGGCATTTGCTAAAACTAGTCCATTATCGACTTTTTTGTAGATAACTCGCGTAAACTTGACGAGTGAATGAATAGTTAACGAGACCATACGTTGTTAACTGAATACTCAGCAAGTTCTCCAACGCTAACTACAATGAAGATTGAACAGATTATCCATATCCAAAAATGGAACTGAGCAATGCTTAAACAATTATTAGAACAAGCAACTTCAAATAACGCAAAGGCGAGGCTGTATGCGTTTGAGAATACCGTTGAGTTAACAAACCTAATTCCACCGACAGTAAGTTATGAAAGTGGTGGTAATACGCTAATTATTGGTCCAACTGCGATCATCGAAAGTGCTGCGGCGCAATTGCCTCAGTTAACAAGCCTGACACTACTTTCAACAGACGGTGCGAAAGCGACCAACACTGAGTCAGAGCTTTACTACGCAAATGCTGTTCAGGTTTCAGGGTTCCTTGGTACGTTCGAAGTTCTTATCGAAAGCAAAGGCCTAACCAATAACCTAGCGAAAGTGGCGATTAACCATGACTGTTTTGATGTGGTTTTGGACTTATGTCTGAATAGCTGCATGACTGAAGAAGTGCCTGTTCCTGGTTATTACCCTGTAGGTCGTGGTTATCCAAAACTGGCTGAAGCGTTAGAAGAAATTCCTACGTTAATGGGCACGTTTGATAAGCCTAAGTTCTTCCGTTTGGACACAGACCTATGTGCACACAGTTCTCGTGGTGTTAAAGGTTGTGAGCGTTGTGTTGATGCTTGTCCTGCTGGCGCACTTTCAAGTGAAGGCTCAGATAAGACGGGTCACAAGATCGAGATTAACCCTTACCTATGTCAAGGCGTGGGTACTTGTGCAACGAGCTGTCCGACAGAAGCTATCTCTTACGCATTACCTAACCCTGACGATACTCAAAAATTCATTGAACGTACGCTAGCTAACTATGAGCAAGCGGGTGGTCTGGATCCAATCGTACTTATCTGTAGCTCACGTCATGAAACTTACAACGTGATGGCTCTTAAAGCGCTACCAGATAACGTGATTCCAATTGTCGTAGAAGAACTGCCATCTATTGGTATCGATACTTGGTTTGCAGCATTAGTTAATGGCGCGACTCAGGTACTGTTTGCAGCATCTCGCTTTATGCCAGAAACGATCATTCGTGTTCTGAATAACGAAGTAGGGATTGCACAAGAACTGCTAGACCAAATCGGAATTCCAAAAGAAACCATCGATATCCTGTATTTAGAATCGTTACGTGAAGGTCCTCCAACACTGTGTGTGGATTCGTTCGACCTGGCACTTGGCGATCTTCACGGTAATAAGCGTCAACGTCTATTCACTGCACTTGATGCTATGTCTTCGGCTCGTATTCCAGTTGAGAACATTGTTGAACTTCCATCTAATGCGCCATATGGCACGGTTTCGTGTGAAAGCAAAGATTGTACTTTGTGTATGAGTTGTGTGGCTGTGTGTCCGACACGTGCACTTCATACCGACGGCGCGTCTCCATCGCTTAAATTTGTAGAGCAAGACTGTATTCAATGTGGTCTGTGTGAAAAAGCATGTCCTGAGAATGTTCTGACTCTTACGCCTCGTATGAACTGGGTAAAAGAAGAACGTCAGAAAGCGGTTGTAATTCATGAAGAGAAAGCAGCGGAATGTGTACGTTGTCATAAACCATTCGCTCCTCAGTCTATGATTGACATGTTACAGAACAAGTTACGCGGTCACTCTCACTTTTCAGATGAAGCAGCGATTAATCGTATTGCAATGTGTGAAGACTGTCGTGTGGTAGATATGTTCGATTCAATGGCTCAAGACCCATTGAAACAATTGAAATACTAGGAGTTAGCCTTGGAAACGAATTTGGATCAGGCACAAGAACAGACACTAAGAACTGAGATCTATTTGGTTCTATCCGCACTGTTTCGCAGCGCACCTTCTGAAGAGGTGATCGACTTTCTAAAAACGCTAGACATTGAAACGTCTGAAAGCGCTATGCAAAAGGCTTGGATTGCCATTCAACAAGCGGCAACAGAATCAAACCGTGAAGCGCTTGAAGACGAATATCAAGATTTGTTCATCGGCATTGGTCGTGGCGAGGTCGTTCCATTTGGTTCTTGGCATCGCACGGGCGCCATGATGGAAAAACCATTGGCAGAGATTCGTCATGACTTAGAGCTGTTAGGCATTGAGCGTGACGATCAAGTGAAAGAGCCAGAAGATCATATCGCCGCACTGTGTGAAGTGATGGCTATGCTAACGGCTGAAGAAGAAGCACTACAACAGGCGGTATTCAATAAGCACCTTGGCCCTTGGTTTAACTCTTTCACGCGTCAGCTTGAAGGGGCAGAAAGCGCGAACTTCTACAAATCGGCCGCTCAACTGTGTGAAGCATTCTTAACGTTAGAACAAGTGCGTTTTAGCGTGAATACAAAAAGCAGTAAGCACAAATTAAAGATTGATGTGAAAAACGTCACTGATTACGAGTAATCGAGCAGTACGCGATTATATCGATAGAGGGGCATTAAGCCTCCAAAAAAAGATCTACCGTAAGGTAAGGAAGCAATGATGAAAGATAATAAAGATATAAATACAAGCCGTAGGGATCTACTCAAAGGCTTGACGACTGCAGCCGTTGCTGGTGCCGTTGTCGCTGGTACAACTAAAGTGGCAACCGCTTCAGAAACTGTTGAAATTTCGAAAGAAGACGTGAAGAAGACAGGGTATCGTGAGACGCAACACATTCGCGATTACTACGACACACTTTAGGAGATAACGGATGAAACTTGTCAAACGCTCCGATAGTGTGAGCAAAGAAACCAATCAGCTAGGTGTGTCTCGACGTGCCTTCATGAAAAATACCTCATTAGCTGCTGGTGGCGCAGTGGTAGGCGCAAGTCTATTTGCACCAGGCATGATGAAGAAAGCACAGGCTAAATCAGTCGATCCAGAAGCAAAAACAGAAGTGAAACGTACTATCTGTTCTCACTGTTCTGTGGGATGTGGTATTTACGCTGAAGTTCAAAACGGTGTTTGGTCAGGTCAAGAGCCTGCATTCGATCACCCATTTAACGCTGGTGGACACTGTGCAAAAGGTGCAGCACTTCGTGAGCACGGCCACGGTGAACGTCGTCTTAAGTACCCAATGAAATTGGAAGGCGGTAAGTGGAAGAAGCTTTCTTGGGAACAAGCGATTGAAGAGATCGGTAACAAAGCGCTAGAACTTCGTAAAGAGTCTGGCCCTGATTCAGTTTACTTCCTAGGTAGTGCGAAACACAGTAACGAGCAAGCTTATGCATTCCGTAAGATGGCTTCGCTTTGGGGCACGAACAACGTTGACCACCAAGCGCGTATTTGTCACTCAACCACAGTAGCCGGTGTTGCGAACACTTGGGGTTACGGTGCAATGACAAACTCGTTCAATGACATGCACAACTGTAAATCGATGCTGTTCATTGGTTCAAACCCAGCAGAAGCTCACCCAGTAGCGATGCAACACATCTTGATCGCGAAAGAGAAGAACAACTGTAAGATCGTTGTTGCGGATCCTCGTCGTACGCGTACTGCTGCGAAATCAGATCACTACGTTTCTCTTCGTCCAGGTTCTGACGTTGCGTTTATCTGGGGTGTGTTATGGCACGTCTTTGCAAACCAATGGGAAGACAAAGAATTCATTAAACAACGTGTATTCGGCATGGACGAGATCCGTGAAGAAGTCGCGAAGTGGAACCCAGCAGAAGTTGAACGCGTAACTGGTGTTAGTGAAAAAGACGTATACCACACAGCGAAACTACTTTCTGAAAACCGTCCGGGTTGTATCGTTTGGTGTATGGGTGGTACTCAACACACGACTGGTAACAACAATACACGTGCTTACTGTGTACTTGAGCTTGCGCTAGGTAACATCGGTAAATCAGGTGGCGGTGCAAACATCTTCCGTGGTCACGATAACGTACAAGGCGCAACTGACCTTGGCGTACTGTCAGACACACTTCCTGGCTACTACGGCTTGTCTGAAGGTTCTTGGCGTCACTGGTCGAAAGTTTGGGATATCGACTTTGATTGGATCAAAGGCCGTTTCGACGACAACGCATACGGTGGTCAAAAACCAATGAACAGTGCAGGTATTCCTGTATCTCGTTGGGTTGATGGCGTACTTGAAGACAAAGACAAGATTCGTCAGCGCGAAAACATCCGTGCCATGTTCTACTGGGGTCACGCGGTGAACTCTCAGACTCGTGGTCCAGAGATGAAGAAGGCGATGCAGAAGCTGGATATGATGGTTATTGTTGACCCATACCCAACGGTTGCAGCGGTAATGAACGATCGTACCGACGGCGTTTACCTGCTACCAGCAACGACTCAGTTTGAAACCTACGGCAGTGTAACGGCGTCAAACCGTTCTCTACAGTGGCGTGACAAGGTTGTTGATCCTCTATTCGAATCTAAACCTGACCACGAAATCATGTACCTGCTTTCTAAGAAGCTTGGTTTCTCTGATCAGCTGTTCAAAAACATCCGTGTTGAGAACAACCAACCACTGATTGAAGATATTACACGTGAATTCAACAAAGGTATGTGGACGATCGGCTACACAGGTCAAAGCCCTGAGCGTTTGAAAGAACACCAACAGAATTGGCACACATTCCACAAAACGTCTCTAGAAGCAGAAGGCGGTCCAGCAAATGGCGAGACTTACGGTCTACCTTGGCCATGTTGGGGCACACCAGAGATGAAACATCCGGGTACACACATCCTTTACGATACGTCTAAGACGGTTGCTGAAGGTGGTGGTAACTTCCGTACTCGTTTTGGTGTTGAGTTTGAAGGTCAAAGCCTACTGGCAGAAGACAGCTACTCGAAAGGCTGTGAGATCAAAGACGGCTACCCAGAGTTCAGTGACAAACTACTGAAACAACTGGGTTGGTGGGATGATCTAACTGCAGAAGAGAAAGCATCTGCTGAAGGCAAAAATTGGAAGACTGACGTTTCAGGTGGTATCCAACGTGTGGCAATTAAACACGGCTGTATCCCATTTGGTAATGCGAAAGCACGTGCGATTGTTTGGACATTCCCAGATCGTGTACCACTGCATCGTGAGCCGCTTTACACGCCACGTCGCGACCTAGTTGCTGATTACCCGACGTGGGACGACAAAGAAGCTATCTTCCGTGTTCCTACGCTTTACAAGTCGATTCAAGAGCAAGACAAATCTGGCGAATACCCGATTATCCTGACCTCTGGTCGTTTGGTTGAGTACGAAGGTGGTGGTGAAGAAACCCGTTCTAACCCTTGGCTAGCAGAACTACAGCAAGAGATGTTTGTTGAAGTGAACCCGAAAGATGCAAACGACATCGGCTTTAAAGACGGTGACGATGTTTGGGTTGAGGGTGCAGAGAAGGGCCGTATTAAAGTGAAAGCGATGGTTACACGTCGTGTGAAACCGGGTCTGGCATTCATCCCATTCCACTTCGGTGGTAAGTTCCAAGGCGAAGATTTGCGTTCTAAATACCCAGAAGGCACTGATCCTTACGTTATTGGTGAAGCTGCTAACACAGCAACCACATACGGTTACGACCCTGTCACGTTGATGCAGGAAACGAAAGTAACCCTTTGTAATATTCGTAAAGCGTAAGGAGTCTTAAAATGGCTAGAATGAAATTTCTTTGTGACACCAAGCGTTGTATCGAATGTAACGGTTGTGTCACTGCATGTAAGAATGAAAATGATGATGCTCTGGAATGGGGTATTCAACGTCGTCGCGTTGTAACACTGAACGATGGCGAACCGGGTGAGAACTCAATCTCAGTAGCGTGTATGCACTGTACTGATGCGCCATGTATGGCAGTTTGTCCTGCAGACTGTTTTGAACATACAGAAGACGGCATCGTACTTCACAATAAAGATCTGTGTATCGGTTGTGGTTACTGCTTGTTTGCTTGTCCGTTTGGCGCACCTCAATTCCCTAAACAGGAAGCGTTTGGTGAGCGCGGTAAGATGGACAAGTGTACCTTCTGTGCTGGCGGCCCAGAAACAGAGCCAGGTTCTGTTGAAGAGCGTCAAAAGTACGGTGCGAACCGTATTGCTGAAGGTAAACTGCCAATGTGTGCTTCGCTTTGTTCAACTAAGGCATTGCTAGCGGGTGACGCAGAGAAAGTTTCTGATGTTTTCCGTCAGCGTGTTGTTGAGCGTGGTGCGAAAGGTGCAGGTTGGACAGACGGCAACGACCTTTCTTACGATGCGACTAAGAGCTAAGTAGGAGAGACATATGCTTACAATGTTTAAGCGTCTCTTCCTTGTAGTGCTGCCGATGTTGGCAGCACTAACAATGCTTTCTCCTATGAGTCATGCATCTGAGACGAACTCATCACAAACTCAAACAAGCTCTGCTCAAAGAGAGATCACACAACTTGCGGGTGCCGATTTCTGGCGACAAGTAAGAAATGGTGAAGAAGGTTACACCACATCTCAATCGGCTGAGCACGGTGTGTTAATCAGTACACCAGGTCAAACGTGGTACATATTGAAAGAGAAGTGGATGTCACCAGCCGGTGCCGTCGCTATCTTTGGCAGTATTGCTTTCGTAACCCTTATGTATGTTGTGATTGGCCCATTGATGTTAAGTGCACCAAGAACAGGCCGTAAGATCAAACGTTGGTCTCGACTTGATCGTGCATTGCACTGGAGCATGGCGTTTACCTTCTTAACACTGGCGTTCAGTGGTTTGATGTTGGTTTACGGTAAACACTTCTTGAAACCTTATATCCCGACTGATCTATGGGGCTTCATCGTTCTACTGGCTAAGCAGTATCACAACTACATCGGCCCGATTTTCTATATACTGTTGATGGCGGTTCTTATCAAATGGTGGCGTAAGTCGATCTTTAAGAAAGTCGATATTCAGTGGTTCTTGAAATTAGGCGGTATGGTAGGGAAACATAAAGGTTCTCACCCGTCTGCAGAGTTCTCAAATGCCGGTGAAAAAGCGCTGTTCTGGCTACTTATCGTAATGGGTAGTGTCGCTGCGATCAGTGGTTTGGTATTGGACTTCCCAATCTTCGGTCAAACTCGTCGTGATATGGAGCTTTCAAACTTAGTTCATATGCTGGCAGCTTTGATTCTTATCTGTGGCTTTGTGTTCCACATCTACATCGGCTTGTTCGGTATGGAAGGTGCACTAGAAGGCATGGTAACCGGTGAAGTTGATGAGACTTGGGCGAAAGAACACCATGACCTTTGGTACAACGAAGTAATGGAACAAGAGAAAAACGGCGTTGAACAAAGCGCAAACGCAACAACAGAGAAAACGGAAGGGGTGAATAAGAATGAACAAACCTCATAAAGGTATTTGGGTTGCTTACATCCTAAGCTGCTTTACACCATTTACTTGTCTTATCTCTGGTGTGATTGCGATTATCTACGCTGGCTACCGTTTAGACAAAGGAGAAGATGGCGAAGTAGTGGATACCCATTACTACGGCTTGATCCGCTCGTTCTTCTTGAACCTGACGTTCTTCGTGGTGCTTATCGTAACGGTAGCAACCTCAAACGGCGTGTTAATTGGTGTGAACGATTACTGGTATCAAAACCATATTATCGATGACATCGCTTACTACATTCCATATGTAGGCATGTTGTTCGGTGGTGTTGCGATTGTGGTTTGGTTTATCCGCATGTATCAAGGTATGCAGCGTTTAAGTCAAAACCTACCGCAAAACCCGTCTACAGGACCAAACCTGTAGCGCTAACGCGTTAACGACATACCTAAAGAAAGCCCAGTGTTTTATTTCACTGGGCTTTTTGTTTTTGAGCCTTTAGAACAGTAAATAGTCGTCAGTCACTCTCTGTATCAGAACTAACTCATTCGCCGCTTCAATATGGTGCAACTCCCTTTTTTGGTGCAATTGTCGGTGTGATTTTTCCTATTTTCAAGAACCATAAAAGTGCACCTAAATATTTAGACTCAAAAAATCAATAAGTTAAAAAGAAAATCTGTTGCACGAAAATTACCCTTCGCACTTGGAACGCATCTTGCCTTTACTGTTGAGTCTTTAATTAATTACAACATTGAATCGCACGATAGCAGTGCAAATCAGATAAAGCGAAGGAGAATGCTTTAATGAGTGAAACGGTGACTCAAGTTCATAGTGCAGTACAAACCCTTACCCAAAGTTCAGACACTTTATTCCTATTACTCGGCGCAATCATGGTCTTCCTGATGCACGCTGGCTTTGCGTTTCTCGAAGTCGGTACCGTGCGAAAGAAGAACCAAGTCAACGCTCTGGTTAAGATCCTTTCCGATTTTGGTGTCTCCGCCATCGCTTATTTCTTTATCGGTTACTGGGTTGCTTACGGCGCTCACTTTTTTGCCGACGCTGAAACGCTCTCACAAGGTAATGGATACGAACTGGTTAAGTTCTTCTTCCTAATGACCTTCGCAGCCGCAATTCCAGCCATCGTTTCAGGCGGTATCGCGGAGCGCGCGCGTTTCTATCCAATCCTAATTGCAACGTTATTTACCGTTGGTTTCGTATATCCATTTTTCGAAGGCATCATTTGGAACGGTAATTTTGGATTCCAAGATTGGTTAGAAGGTAAGTTTGGTTACGGATTCCATGACTTTGCGGGTTCTGTCGTGGTTCACGGCGTTGGCGGCTGGATCGCTTTGGTTGCCGTTTACTTCTTAGGTATGCGTAAAGGTCGCATCCGCGCGGGTAAACACACTAACTTCGCACCATCGAACATTCCTTTCCTGGCATTAGGCGCGTGGATCTTATGTGTGGGTTGGTTTGGCTTTAACGTGATGTCTGCACAAGCAATCAACGGCATCAGCGGCCTAGTGGCGATGAACTCACTGATGGCAATGGTTGGTGGTATTCTGGCGGCGCTTGTTGCAGGTAAAAATGACCCAGGCTTTATTCATAATGGTCCTTTGGCTGGCTTAGTAGCAATTTGTGCAGGGTCAGACTTAATGCACCCATTAGGCGCTCTGATTACTGGCGGCGTGGCGGGCGCTTTGTTTGTTTACCTATTTACTTACATGCAAAACAAAACACAGATTGATGATGTATTGGGTGTATGGCCTCTACACGGCGTATGTGGTGCCTGGGGTGGCATTGCAGCTGGTATCTTCGGCCAACAAGCTTTCTGGGGTCTAGGCGGCGTGAGCTTAGCTTCTCAGTTGATTGGTACAGTCGCAGGTGTTGCAGTTGCTGTCGTCGGCGCGTTAATCGTATACGGTGTGTTGAGCAAACTAACAGGCCTACGCTTAAGTGAAGAAGATGAATTCAACGGTGCGGATCTTTCTATCCATAAGATCTCTTCTATCAACGAAGACTAACGTTATTCACTTGGTGGGTTAAAGCACATCAAGTAGACAACTGTTGAACAGAACTAAGCGGCTTCGGTCGCTTTTTTGTTTCTATGGATAGCAAAACAGAGAATTTGAGTAACAACCACCACAACTATCAAGCGAGTTATGTCACAAATAGCCAATGAATTCAGTTGCCTAAGACTATGGTCTAATCCCCAAAACTATTGTTGGAATTTGAACAGTGCTAAGCTGTTACAAAGTGACATATCTAAAAGGACGTTATATGCATTTCCCATATCGAAATATCGTAATTCTTACTGGCGCTGGCATCTCTGCAGAGTCGGGGATACAAACATTCCGAGCACAAGACGGGCTATGGGAAAACCACAAAATCGAAGATGTCGCGACGCCTGAAGGGTTCGTAAAAGATCCTGACTTGGTACAAGCTTTCTACAACAAACGTCGTCACGGCCTGCAAAGTGAGAGCATTCAGCCAAATTCAGCCCACAAGGCGCTAGGAGAGCTCGAAGACAAGCTTGATGGCAAAGTTACCATCATTACTCAAAACATCGACAATTTGCACGAGAGAGGCGGTAGCAACAACATTATTCACATGCATGGTGAGCTTTTAAAAGCGCGTTGCAGTGAATCCAATCAAGTTGTAGAGCACAAAGACGATATTGAAACGGGTGAACTTTGTCATTGCTGCCAAATCCCTGCACAAATGCGTCCACATATTGTTTGGTTTGGCGAAATGCCACTAAGAATGGGCGACATTTATTCCGCACTAGAAGAAGCCGATCTATTTATCTCAATTGGTACATCAGGCGTGGTATATCCAGCTGCTGGGTTTGTACATGATGCGAAAATGCATGGCGCACACACGATAGAAATCAACCTTGAGCCAAGTGCAGTAGAGAGCGAGTTTGAAGAGAAGCGCTACGGCAAAGCCAGTATCGAAGTGCCCAAGCTAGTGAGTGAACTATTGTCGGTTGAGAGAGGCTCATTAACCGCTTAATCAATACTGCCACACTGTCGAATGAACATAAAAAGGAAGCAAACGCATGTCTGACTACAAAAGAGAGCCCAGAGACGTGTTTGCTTTTTTTGATCTGATCGTTTGAAATCTTGTCTTGGGCCGATCAAACGTCAGAGACAACGGAGCGTCGTGCTTGTTTCATAGCATACATAGCTTTATCCGATTCTTCCAACGCTTGTTGAAAGTTATCTTGGTTCGTCACTTCGATGCCGTAAGAAAAAGAGATGTTTTCACCGTGAAGCAGGTTACTGACTTGGCTTACGAACTCACCACCACGTCCCAGTTGTGCTGTCGCAACAAACTCATCACCACCGACACGAAACACCATTTCATCTTCCAATACCGACTGACTTAATGCTTGAGAAAAGCGTACGATCATCAGGTCACCAACTTTGTGGCCCTTGCGGTCGTTGACCTTTTTTAATCCATCTAAATCGAAATAAATGAGCTCGAACTCCTTCAGCTTGATCGCATCAAACTTTTTGCGATTGTATAAGCCCGTTAGCTCATCTTGCTTACTTTGATCTTTCAATTGAGTGGTAAGTTCAGTAATGCCATAGGCAAGAAGTAGGAAAGCTATCTGCAACAAACCATCTTCGAGAAAGGTATCGAGCAATTCATTTCTATCTGCCCACTCATCGAGGTATTTGAGCTCAGTGGTCACATCATAAAATAGGTTGAAAATAAGCAGCAGTGCGCCGTAGCGGAGGATCTTATGGGGACGAATAGCGTGACGAGCGACGTAATAGATGTACATGGTAATCACGAGCGTATTCGTTTCGAAGAACAGGTCGTAATTTGAATCTATGTGAATGAATGAACTCAGTCCAAGCATCAAGAATGACGCCACGAGCATCAGAGTCACAATCAATAAAATAGGGTTTGTAGGCATATTAAATCGAACTTTATACGGTTTAAATCAATCCTATATAAAGTGTAGATAAAAATAAAGCGGCTTACGCCGCTTTAGTAACCAATCAGTAACAAACTTAGTTGTTTACTTTTAGTTTTTGGAAGTACTCGTCATAAATAACGCTCGCTTCACCAACTTCATCTTGCCATACGCCGTTATCCATCACTGATTGTGGTGGGAAAACGTTCTTGTCTTCAGCAAACTCTTTTGGAAGAAGAGGGTAAGCAGTCTTCACTGGAGTCGGGTAACCGATCTCTAAAGCAATCTTAGCTGCGTTCTCTGGGCGAAGAAGGAAGTCGATCATTTTATGAGCCGCTTCGATGTTCTTTGCACCTGAAGGAATCGCTAGGCTGTCCATCCAGAAGATAGCGCCTTTCTCTGGCCAAATAATGTCAATGGTTGCACCTTCTTGACGTGCCATGTAAGCAGAGCCATTCCAAAGCATACCAAGAGACACTTCACCCGCTAGGTAAGGGTTAGCTGGGAAATCTGAGTTAAATACCAATACGTTTGGCATTAGCTTACGAAGTTCTTCGTAGGCTTCTTTGATCTCTTCAGGGTTAGTTGTGTTTGGAGAGTAACCCAGTTTAGATAGTGCAATATGGAAAACCTCACGAGAGTCGTCCATCATCATCAGCTGACCTTCCCACTGTGTATCCCACAGGTCGCCCCAGTTTTTCACTGAAGATTTGTCTAGCATGTCTGAGTTGATACCAATGCCCGTTGCACCCCAAATGTATGGGATAGAGTAGTTATTGCTTGGGTCAAATGGCTTATCTAAGTAGTTTGGATCCAAATCAGCAAAGTGGCTTAGCTTGGTTTTATCAAGCTCTTGAAGCATACCTTCTTTACGCATCTTAGAAACGAAGTAAGTAGAAGGAACCACTAAGTCATAACCCGTACCTTGAGTTTTTAACTTAGCGTACATGCTTTCGTTCGACTCGTAAGTAGAGTAATAAACCTTAATGCCCGTCTCTTTTGTGAAGTCTTCTAATACTTCATTTGGAATATATTCAGACCAGTTGTAAAAATACAGTTCTTGGTCAGCTGCGAAAGAGGGTGTAGAAAGTAAAGTAGCAGCACACAATGCGCCGGTATACAGTGTTTTTTTCATTACTGTTCCGTTCATTTTTTTGATTTGAAGTTGGGTAGTGAGCCCAAAGTAAAAGGATTCCTAAAAATCGCGATATATTATAGCAGCGATATAATAAAATAGGCAGCCTAAGCTGCCTATTCATTGATATTGTTGTTTTTAACCAATTAACTGTCGAGTAAGACTCGTCAAATAAGCCAGTTATTGACCCGCTTTAAGCTTCATGAAGTAATCTTCGTACTTCACGGTCTTATCGCCAACTGCAGCTTGCCATTCAACACGATCAAGGTCTTCTTGAGACGGGAACAGAGCAGGGCTGTCTTTGAACTTCTCGTTAGACGCTTTCACTGCGGTTAGGTAACCAGTATCACGAGAGATTTGCTCAGCGATTTCAGGGCGAAGTAGGAAGTCTATCATCTTGTGAGCCGCTTCTACGTTTGTTGCACCAGAGCTGATTGCGAAGTTATCAACCCAACCGATACCGCCTTCTTTAGGGAATACCAGTTTAATTGGTAGACCTTCGTTTTGAGCCGCGGCTGCAGAACCGTTCCAAAGCATACCAAGGCCAACTTCACCAGACATGTATGGTGCGCCAGGGTTGTCTGAGTTAAATACTAAAACATTTGGCATTAGCTTTTGTAGTTCAGCGTACGCTTCGTCGATCTCTTTCTCGTTAGTTGTGTTGCCAGAGTAACCTAACTTGCGTAGAGCAATGTGGAACACTTCACGAGTGTCATCCATCATCATTAGTTGACCTTCAAGCTCAGGCTTCCATAAGTCAGCCCAGCTTTGAAAATCTTCTGGATTGTACATGTCTGTGTTAACAGCCAAACCAGTAATAGCAACTACGTGTGGAATAGAGTAGTCGTTATTTGGATCGTAAGGCTTATCCAAGTAGTTTGTATCCAGATTTTTGAAGTTGCTCAGCTTGGTTTTGTCGATCTTTTGTAGCATACCTTCGTCGCGCATCTTAGATACGAAGTAAGTCGACGGCACAACCAAGTCATAGCCTTTGTTGTGTGTTTTTAGCTTTGCATACAAGGTTTCGTTCGACTCGTAAGTCGAGTAAATCACCTTGATGCCAGTTTCATCGGTGAACTTTTCTAGGATCTCACTGTTGATGTAAGGTCCCCAGTTCATGAATACCAATTCTTTGTTATCTTTCGCAAAAGACGGTGCAGATAACATTGAAAGCGCACATGCACTACCAGCTAATAGAGTAGCCCATTTTTTCATTGACGTTAGCTCCAAACTAAACGTTGCCCGAAGGCAGTAGATAGAAAAACAGAATGGCAATTTACCATTCTGTTTATGATTAACACTTTGTAGAACATGAAGTTTGTTAACTTCTTATCAAGTAAGTCTCTGTATAGAGTAGGAGACTTACTTAATTTTCTCTCTCGCTAATAACTGAGAAATAATCACCAGTACTAGCGACACCACTAACATCACTGTTGCTAGGGCGTTGACCTCTGGAGAGATACCCACTTTAACCATAGAGTAAATCTTCAGTGGCAAGATTTCATACGTTGGACCGGTTACGAAAGAACTGATAATCACATCGTCCAGAGACAGTGTGAAGCTCAATAACCAACCCGCAGCAACCGCAGGCTTAGCAAGAGGCAGGATGATCTGTTTTAGAATCGTCCATTCACTTGCACCTAAGTCTTTTGCTGCTTCGAGCATTTTCACATCGAAGCCATTCAAGCGGCTGTAAACCGTTACAACAACAAACGGCAAACAGAACGTAATGTGCGCAGCAAGTAGGGTAAAGAAGCCTAGTTGCACACCCATTACCAAGAACAAAGCCAGTAACGAGATTGCCATTACGATATCTGGTGACATCATTACGATGAACAACATGCCATTGACTACGCCTTTACCTTTGAATTGGTAACGGAATAGGGCTACGGCTGTCAGGCTGCCGACAATCGTTGCGGCTGTCGCTGAGAACACCGCTACGTTAATCGAGTGCCACGCAGCCTGCATTAGGCTGTCGTTGTTAATAAGTGCGTCATACCACTTGGTGGTGAAGCCCCCCCATTTCATACCAAACTTGTTGGCGTTAAATGAGTTCGCAATCAACACGATAATAGGTAGGTATAGAAAAGCGTATACCAACGCCATAAAGCTGAACTTAACTGTGCGACCCATTAGTCTAGCTCCACCTTCTTGTTCAATAGCTTGCCTGCTCGGTAGTAGGCATAAAGCATAATTGCCATCGCAACCGTCAGCGCAATACTCGTAGCCGCGCCAAACGGCCAATCTCGGGCGTTGAGTACTTGGCTCTTAATCACGTTACCAATCAGCAAGTTCTTAGCGCCGCCTAGCAAGTCAGAGATGTAGAACATGCCTAACGCAGGAAGAAGTACTAATAAACAACCACCGATAATGCCAGGCATTGTTAGCGGTAGTACAACTTTCAACAAGGTTTGAAGCTTGTTTGCGCCTAAGTCTTTTGCTGCTTCTAGGTACGTGTCATCCAGTTTTTCAATCGCTGAATACAACGGCAGAATCATGAATGGCAGTAGGATATACACCAAACCGATCATCACCGCCGTTTCTGTGTACATAATACGCAGTGGCTTATCGATGATATCTAGCGCTAGTAAGCTTTTGTTTAAGACACCTTGAGTACCCAGTACAATCTTCAAGCCGTAGGTACGAATCAAAGAGTTCGTCCAGAATGGCACAATCACCAAGAACAGCATGAAAGGGCGCCATTTCACCGGCATTTTTGCCACGATGTAGGCAAACGGGTAGCCAATAATTAAACACAATAGCGTCGCGATAATCGCCATATAGAAAGAGTGCATCAGCACTTTAAAATACAGCGGGTCGGCCAAACGGATGTAGTTATCGAGAGTGAAGGTCATCTCGATCAAGTTTGCTTCGTCACGAGTTAAGAAGCTGGTGCCGATGATCATGATGTTTGGAATCATCACGAACAGCACCAACCAACCTGTGATTAAAGCAACAATCGCGTTTTGTAAATTAAACTTCTTGCTCATCTTCTAATACCACTTCCCAGCTCTCAACCCAAGTTACTGCAACTTTTTGGCCCAGTGAGTGATCAACATCAGGGTCATCTTCGTTGAAAAATTCGCTTACCATTACGCGCATGCCAGATTCTAGTTCTACAACTGAATCTAAAGTCATGCCTTTGTAGGTACGCTCGACAATGTGACCAACAATACCGCGTTGCTCAGACTCTTTAATCTCTTCAATACGAAGATCTTCAGGGCGAAGCAATACCTGCAGTTTTTGACCTGGGGTGATGTCTTTATCGTGGTAGATAACCGACTCTTCACCTTCAATTGTCGCAACAATGCGTTTTTCATCTAAACGAGATGTCGCTGTCGCATCGAATACGTTAATTTCACCAATGAAGCGAGCGACAAAAAGGTTTTTAGGCTCTTCGTAAATCTCTCTTGGTGTTCCGTCTTGCTCAATCACGCCATCACGCATCACAATAATACGATCAGACATAGACAGTGCTTCTTCTTGGTCGTGCGTTACAAAAATGAACGTGATACCAAGTTGGCGCTGAAGTTGTTTCAGCTCGATTTGCATCTGTTTACGAAGTTTGTAATCCAGAGCAGACAGAGATTCATCCAACAAAAGAACTTTAGGCTTATTAACTACAGCACGAGCGATTGCGATACGTTGCTGTTGACCACCAGAAAGCTGGTGTGGTTTTCTTTGTGCCATCTGTTCTAGGCGCACCATTTTTAAAGCTTCCATTACACGAGGTTCAATCTCGCTATTTGGAACTTTCTGCATGCGTAAGCCAAATGCCACATTTTCGAAAACGGTCATATGTGGGAATAGGGCATAGCTTTGGAATACAGTGTTAACATGCCTTTGTTCAGCAGGGACGTGGGTTACGTTCTGTTCAGCTAGTAGTATTTGACCACTATCTGCCGTTTCAAAACCCGCAATCATTCTTAGTACCGTTGTTTTACCACAACCTGATGGGCCTAAGATCGTGAGAAACTCACCATGATTTACGTTTAGATCAAGATTGCCGATGACTTCCTTACCATCGAAGCTTTTACTAATGCCAGTTAACTGTACTACTGGCTTTCCTACTGATTTTTTAGCGTTCAACGTCTGTTTTTCTCCACCTTGGTTCTATTTGAAAACCTGTTGCTATACACCTTTGAGGCGCGCATCATAATCACCAAAAACGTGAAATCAAAGCATTTTTTACCATTCGAAGATAAAAAATTTCGCAGGTAAAAGTAAACATCCTTTACCATACTGTTATTTACTGGGTTTACGCCCCAACAAGTGTCTAATTATTAACCATTAAGACGCAAAAGCAAGCCTTGTTACAGATTCATATTTTAGTTTGTATCCGACATATGAGTATAATGAAGGTAATTTTTTATCAATAAGTTAGGTGGCTCAGTTTAATTGGCGCACCTAGGTATCACTATGAACAACGACATCGAAAAAGATTTTAATTTGGGCGGTAGTATCGACCGTGCACTTTCTGGCGATTATGAGCTCAAAGCAACGGCTGTATTCCAAGAGGCATGGAAACATACGGTAAGTCACTTTCTTTCGTTTTCCCCTGCGATTGTTGCTCTGATGTTCGTGCAACTGGCTATCTTTTATATCGCATTAAAACTGCAACTGGGTGACCCTGCGGTTATCTTAGACGCGGTTATCGATCCTGAGGCGTTTACTCCACAAATTGTTGAGTCCATTTTTATTGCCAACTTCAGCTATGAAGTTATCAGCGCGCCTATCTATGCAGGTATCTGTTTGATGGCGATGAGCCACGCAGCTGGGCTACAGACCAAAGTACGCCACATTGGCAAAGGCTTACAGTTTACGATTCCAGTAATTCTTGTGACTCTGTTCAGCCTGATGCTTCAAGGTATTGCAGGTATGATTCTGCCGTTTCTGTCGATTTACTTCTCGCTTGCGTTCAGCCACTCAATCCTGTTGATTTGCGATAAGAAAGTACCACCAATGCAATCGCTGCTACTTTCTCTGCGTGCTGTAAACAAGAAAATCTTCACCGTTGCTTCTATCTACCTATTAGTAATGCTGATGTTCATCGTCGCGGCAATGATGTACGGCATTGGCCTTATCTTCGTTTTACCTTTCTTCTTCCACGTGAAAGGCATTCTTTACCGTGAGATGTTTGGTATTAAACTCAAACTGATCGCGTCAGACAGACCAAAGAGCGACGACGACCACAACGATAGCAATAACAAAGACCCACAGGTATTCGATGCATAACAACTCTAAATCAAGCGCAAGTAAATCACTTGCGCTAAAAGTGACAGCATTAGCCCTAGTTGGCTCGATCTCGTTAGTTGGCCCAATGCTTTACCAACAAGAGGAAGAGCGCAGGCAAGCGGGTCAAAAGGCTCCAGACTTAGAGCAAAACTTTGGTGACTTGACCGTCTCTTCTAATAAACCAGATTTCGCAGCGATTGAAGATGTAAATGAAAAGAAAAACACCTTCTTTTCTTATCTTCGCCCAAGTATCAACATCGAAAACAAGCGAATCACGAAAGAACGTGCGTTTCTAACCAAGCTTTCAGAAGCGGGGCTGAACAATGTTGACTCTGAAGATGCGTCATACGCAAAGAGACTAGGGAAACTGTATAGCCTACCAGTGCCTTCATCGGGCTTAGGTGATGCTTGGCTGACAGAAATGTTGAATCGTGTAAACGTGTTACCTGAAGCGCTTGTATTAACTCAAGCGGCAAATGAATCAGCTTGGGGCACATCGCGTTTCGCCACTAAAGCGAATAACTATTTTGGTCATTGGTGTTACACCAAAGGGTGTGGCCTAGTTCCGCTACAACGTAACGAAGGTAGCTCTCACGAGGTTGCGACTTTCTCTTCTAGCCAAGAATCTGTACATCGTTACTTCATGAACCTGAACCGAAACCGTGCTTACGCAGACCTAAGAGCGATTCGTGCAAAACTGGCGGCACAGGGCGACGATCTGTTAACAACCGAAACCGCGACAGAGCTCACCAACGGCTTGCTAAAATATTCTGAGCGAGGTTCAGACTATGTGACTGATTTACAAGCTATGATCCGTCACAACGAGGTATACTGGAAAAAGTAACTCGATTTGATAGTCATTTGGCGAGCTTAAACGGTAAGTTTGACCAAATAACATCACATAAAGAGCAGCTCATTGGCTGCTCTTTCTATTTATAAACGCTCAACTTCGACAAGACTATAACAATGAAAAAGACAGCACTCGCTTTATTAGCTTCTCTAAGCCTAGGGATCTCTTTACCTGCTGCAGCGCAAGAATACATGTTTACCTATTCTAAGCTTTACACACAGCTTAAAAACAACACCAAAGAAGGGCATGAGGACGTTAAAGTTGCGGTCTTCTTTGTCGATCAGCAAGCCCAAACAACCTGTCATATCAGCAAAGCTTGGATGGAAAAAGAAGAACACTATGAAGAGCTAAAAGTATCTCCAGCCAATGAACTGCTTCTACCGGTAGATCAAAACCTACGCTCAGCAAACCCTCTTATTTTTGTGCAAACAAAAGAACAAGAGTGCGCATACTCTTTGGTTGTTATGACTAAAGCACCTTTAGCTGGAACGGTTGAGGTGGCACAGCTGGAAAACCTGTTACCACAGATGCAAGCAATGTTAGAAGACGTAAGCGGCATGTTCTCAAGCTGGTTCACACCGGAAATCCAAGGGTTAACACTTGAGTTCGCAAACAAACTTGAAGGTAACATCACGCTTTCTAACGGCAAGCAGCTCCCAATTACCCAAGGGCGCGCTAAGTTCAAACTAGAAGAACTCAATGGAAGTGACAGCATCACGTTACCAGAAGCGACAACTCGTGTGTTACCTTACATTCCGGCTCAATAACCTTGGGTTAGGCTACTGACCACACGGCGTTAATCTAAGCAAAACATCGTAAAGCAGCCAACTCAAACCAAATAAGGCTGCTTTTCTTTTCCTACAACCAGTATGGTTTGCGCTTTTGAAGCTCACGTTTTATGAAAGATGAGCGGTTATCACTAGATAAAGTGGCATCTTTCAACCAGTCACCTTGTTTATCCTGCCGTTACTATTTCAACATGAAATAAAAATCCGTATAATCCACGCCCTAAAACAGTCCCACTAGCAATCTACAGTCGGTAATACGACGGTGTGAGAGTCGCAATGAACCAAAACGATAATAGAAAAGAAGTACTAGAATTCAACAAACTTCAGAAACGTCTGAGAAGAAATGTTGGAAATGCCATCATCGACTACAACATGATCGAAGAGAATGATGTGGTAATGGCATGTATCAGTGGCGGTAAAGATTCATTTGCGATGCTAGATATTTTGCTACGTTTACGTGAAGCAGCACCAATCAAATTTGATGTTGTTGCGGTAAACCTAGATCAAAAACAACCTGGGTTCCCTGAACACATTCTTCCTGAATACTTTGAAACGCTGAACATTCCTTACTACATCGTAGATAAAGATACGTACTCAGTAGTTAAAGAGAAGATTCCAGAAGGTAAGACAACATGTGGTCTATGTTCTCGTCTGCGTCGCGGTACTTTGTACTCGTTCGCTGAGAAGATTGGCGCGACTAAGATCGCTCTTGGTCACCACATGGATGACATCGTGGAAACTATGTTCCTTAACATGTTCCACGGCGCTCGTCTAAAGGCTATGCCACCTAAGCTACGTTCTGATGATGGTCGTAACGTTGTTATTCGTCCACTGACTTACTGTCGTGAAACAGACCTAATCAAATACGCTGAACACAAAGAGTTCCCAATCATTCCTTGTAACCTATGTGGTTCGCAAGAAAACCTACAACGTCAGAGCATTAAAGCAATGCTGATTGATTGGGACAAGAAAACACCAGGCCGTGTTGAAAAGATCTTTAAATCAATTCAAAACGTTAGCCCAAGCCAACTGGCTGACCGCGAACTGTTTGACTTCGTAAACCTTCCACTAGACCGTAGTGGCGAGCGTGAAGAGTACGAATTCCAAGAAGCTGAAATTTCATCTTCTAACATCGATGAGTCAATGTTCATCGACGTAACGAACGTATAATAAGAATAATCGTTGTAGAGCAATAGATGCGCCTACAACAGACAAACAAAAACGCCTCAAGCAATGCTTGAGGCGTTTTTTTATAAGTTGAACTCACCGTTAAGTTCGTCTGCTTAAACGCATTAACCTTTCGAAAGGTTAGGGTCGAGTGGGCTAACGTAACCAGATGGCTTAAGCGCCAAAACATCACAGTTAATCTTATCGATAACATGCTCCGCAGTATTACCGATGAACACCGCAGATAAGCCGGTACGACCGGTTGTACCCAAGATTACCATTGCAGCGTTGTTTTCAGACGCGACACGTGGAATGACATCTTCAGGCAAGCCTTGTTCAACAACGGTCTGCTCTTCACACATACCGTGCTTCTGACGCAGTGCCTTCATCGCCGTTAAGTGATGACCGCGAACCGCATCAGTGTAAGAGGTTGGGTCAAACTCAGGCAGCTCAATCGTGATATTTGCCGGAGTGACTGGATAAGCGTTAACTAAGAAAGGTTCCGCATCCAGACGACCCGTTATCTCGAGGAGTCGATCAACCATAGTATCGTTGAGCTCTAGGTGCGCTTCCGTTTCTGAGCCAACATGAACGGACGCATAAATTTTCGCGTGCTCTGGCCAGAAATCGTTTTTAACGAGCAGTACAGGGCTAGGGCATTTTCTCAATAGGTGCCAATCAGTCGGCGTGAAGATAACTGACTCCAAGGTGTCGTGCTTGCGCGTGCCCTTAATCAAGATATCGTGACCACCACTGTATACCTCTGCAATGATGGCTTCGTAAGGGCGGTTATGCCAAACCACCTGCACATTAAATTCGATAGAATCATCTAGATAAGGCTGTGCTACTTTGTTCATCCAGATTTCACGCTGATGAATCACACCCTTGCGCATTGCGTCTCGTTCATCGACAGAGAGCATAGATGTCATTTCATACGAGAAGTCGTAGATAGACAAAAAGAAAGTGATATGGCTTGTTGAGGTGCTTTTCTTAGCAAGTTGGATAGCACGAACTAGAGCAGGTTGCTCATCGTGATTAATGTCTGCGACAACTAAAATTTTGTTATAGATACTCATAACTAAGCCTACTTTTCAGACCGAACATATAAATAATGTAGCGTAGTTATGGGGAGATTAAGAGAAATAAAAGAGGTTTTAAGAGAGAAACATGATGTAGCTCATTATTGAACTACATCATTGATATCTAGACTATTCTTTTGAAACGCCAGCAAGTTCCATCAGCGCATCGTGATCTTCGATAGTGATATATTTGCCTTTAACGCTTAGGATGTCTGCTTTCTGGAAACGACCTAAAAGACGGCTAATAGTTTCAACTGTTAAACCTAGGTAGTTACCAATATCGCCACGAGTCATCGTTAAGCGGAACTCACGTGGGCTGAAACCACGTTGAGAGAAGCGAGTTGAAAGATTGTAAAGGAATGCAGCAAGACGCTCTTCCGCGTTCTTTTTAGAAAGAAGCAGAATCATTTCTTGGTCGCCTTTAATCTCGTTACTCATCAGGCGCATAATTTGCTGACGCAACTTCGGCATTTTTCCTGATAGGTCATCAAGAATCTCGTATGGGATTTCACATACCATAGAAGTTTCTAGTGCTTGTGCGAAACTAGGGTGTAGGTCACCAGTAATCGCATCAAAGCCAACAAGATCGCCCGCTAGGTGGAATGCAGTAATCTGCTCGTCACCTTGCTCGGTAATCGTGTAGCTCTTGATCGTTCCAGAGCGAATAGCGTAGAGAGATTTAAGCTCGTCACCGGCTTTAAATAACTCTTGGCCTTTTTGAATAGGCTTTTTTCTCTCAATGATCTGATCAAGTTGATCAAGTTCAGATTCATTCAAAGTGAACGGAATACAAAGTTGGCTAATACTACAATCCTGGCAATGGATCGCACAGCCACCAGATTGGACACGTTTCGTTACAGGCTTTTCAGAAATCATAACAATCTTTCACTATTTGATATACGTCAATATTTTAGCATTCCTTTATCCAGTTGGGTAGTAAAAAAACCGGATTTAAAGAATGGCTATACGGTATAAATAATGAGCTGCAGTGCCATATATCCGGTGTAGAAACCGTAAATCAGGATTAAAATCGCACCGAGTTGACGAAATAAGTCAGCTTGTTGCAATTTCTTGAGGAAGCTAGCGCCCATACCAACCGTCAGCATCGCAGGAAGCGTGCCTAGACCGAATGCGAGCATGATTCCAGCTCCGTTGTACCAACTTCCTGAAACCGCAGCCCACGTCAACATAGAGTAAACCAGACCACACGGTAACCAGCCCCATATGAAGCCAAATGGCAGAGCATGGCTTGGATGCTTGAGTGGAAGGAAGGATTTACCAATTGGAGAAATATAACGCCATAGCCTCTGACCTACTTTTTCAAAGAATAATAAGCCGAACCACCACTTACCGATATATAGACCCAGAATGATCATAAAGATGGCAGCGAACAAACGCAGCCAATTAAGTAGCGCGTTGAAATCGCTAAGCTGGCCAATTGAAGAGATAGCACCGCCAATCACGCCACCAATCACAGCATAGCTGAGGAGGCGACCAAGGTTGTAAAGTAGGGGAATAAGCGGGGAAGGTTTGGTATTGCCTATTGAAAGGAGCGACGCAATGCCACCACACATTCCCATGCAGTGACCCGCGCCGATCAGTCCGACAACAAAGGCTCCGATCCAATCAGGCGTCATCGGTCTTTTTATCTAAGTTAGTTTGGCTTTCTGTATTGGCTTTATCATTCTTAACAGGCTTGCTGTCAGAGTGATTGTGGGCCTTTTCGTCTTCATCAAACAAAATATTGTGACCTTGACGCTCCAGGTCTTCAAACTGTTCGCTCTTAACGGCCCATAGAAAAATACCAACAGCGATACACACCAGTACAATCGCAATGGGAATCAGGATGTATAAACTTTCCATTATTTACCTTGCTCTTTTAAAAGCCTTAACGAATTAGACACAACAATAATAGAGCTTGCAGACATGCCTACAACGGCAATGTATGGAGCAACCAAACCCGCTACGGCCAATGGAAGGATGAGTAGATTGTACCCCAATGACCATGCTAGGTTTTCGCGGATTATCTTACGCGTTTTTAGTGCCAATGTACGGGACTTAAGTAATCTATCAAGCTTGTCGCCCAATAAAACCATGTCTGCAGAGGCTTTTGCTACATCTGTTCCACCACCCATAGCGACAGAAAGGTGAGCACCCGCTAGAATAGGCGCATCGTTAATACCGTCGCCGACCATCATGGTGATGTCTTTCTCATCACGAGAGTTAAGGTAAGCAAGCTTATCCTCAGGCTTAGCATTCGCAACGATGTCGGTAATACCGATTTCTTCAGCAACAGGCTTCGCGTTAATCAAGGAGTCGCCAGTCAACAGGGTAGTTTTAATACCCGCTTCTTTGAATTTTTGGATGAACTCGATGCTTTCTTTACGAATCGGGTCTTCATAAGTGAAGGTAGCGATATGACGTCCAGCCATCGACAAGTAGATACCGTTGCTTTGTGTTGGCTGAGCTTCACCAAGAATAAACTCGCTACTACCGATCGCAACTTCTTGACCGTTCCACTGACCAGTAATACCTGAACCAATAACGTTGTTTACCGAATCGACTTCAACATCATCTGACACGTGAGTCTTGAATGCTTTCGCAATAGGGTGGTTAGCATGCTGTTCTAGGCTCGCAGCCACTTTTAAACACGTCTCTTTATCAAGCTCAGAGAAAGTTACCACACGGCTGATACGAATATCACCCTCAGTCAATGTACCCGTCTTATCGATGATCAAGTGATTCACTTTACACAAGGTTTCGAATACATGGCCTTTACGCAGCAAAATACCAAAGTTGCCCATGCGGGATGTTGAACAAGTAATTGCAGTCGGTGTCGCCAATGAAAGAGCACAAGGACAAGTCGCTACCAATACCGACAACATAATCCAGAATGCATCTTCTGGACGAGTTTGGTGCCAGTAGAACCAAGTACCGAAAGAGATAATCAAAATAACCGCTACAAAGTAACGCGCCACAATATCTGCAATCTCCGCGATACGAGGCTTAGACAGCTGTGCTTCATCTTGAAGACGAACGATATTAGAGATGACCGAATCCGCTTTTGATGTCATCACTTCCAGTTCAAACGACTCGTCACCATTCAACGTGCCAGCGAAGACAGTATCGCCTTCGTTTTTCACGACATGGATAGATTCGCCAGTCAACATGGATTCATCAATGTGAACTCGACCAGAAAGTACTTTACCGTCCGCAGGAATATGCTCACCCGGTAGTACGCGAATCTGATCGCCTACCTTTAAGGTTTTTACTGGAACTTGGTCGCCATCTAACGTTGTCGCCATTGCAGGAACGAGCTTAAGCAGATTACCACTCGCTGCCGCCGCTTTACGACGCGCTCTCATCTCTAAGAAACGACCAAGCAGAAGGAAGAAGGTAAACATCGAAATAGATTCGAAGAAAACTTCTCCTTTCTCTGTCACGGTTGCCACCAAGCTCGCAACGTAAGCAAACAGCAGAGCAATCGACACAGGCACATCCATACCCAGCGTTCGCCCCTTAATACTGCGCCATGCATTAATGTAGAACGGCAGAGCAGAATAAAGCAATACCGGCGTTGCAAAGATCAAGCTTACCCAGCGGAAGTAGTTTTTAAACTCAGGCTCAAGATTGCCAAATACTTCAAGGTATAGTGCGACCGCCAGCATCATCACCTGCATGGTTGCTAAACCAGCAACGCCAAGACGATAGAGGTAGTTCTTCATTGAGCGGTGATAGGCTGCTTCTTGTTGGTCAGCCTCGAAAGGCGCAGCTTTGTAACCTAAGGTATGGATCGCCGATAACAACTCACTCAATTTAACTTGCGTGTTGTCCCAGCTGAGTAGGGCGCGGTTGGTGGTGGTGTTCACCCGGATGCTACCAACACCTTGTTTTGAAGAGACTTGTTTCTCGATTAGCCATGCACATGCTGCACATGAAACACCCTCTAGTGACAATGTCACTTCAGAAACATTCTCAGAGTTCCTTACAAACTCCAATTGAACGTCTTCATTATCATAATGACTGAGTGCCAGAAGTTGTTCTGGCACTAGATCCGCTTTCTCAGCGGGAGCGGTACGGTATTGGTAGTAAGAAACCAAACCGCTATCAACGATTGTCTGAGCTACAGTCTCGCAGCCCGGACAACACATCTTACGAGGCGATCCTAAGATCTCGACTTCAAAATCCGTTTCCGCTGGTACATCTTCACCGCAGTGATAACAGGATTCACACATAAGCTTTAGTTCGTTAGTTGAGTAGGAGTTTCAATCGGGAAGTTCATGCGACCTTGAACTAACCATTCTTCGTCATGCGGCGTCAACTCAATGAACCACGGACCTTCTAAGTGATGATCCAGAGTCATTGTGTAGTTGCCTCTCGCATCAGCGGTTAGTAGCTGAGTGAAATCGCGATCTGGTAGTGTTCTGTGAACAAACATTGCGCTGATAGCAGGGAAGTGATCAAGTTTGCCTTTATCTAACGTGATGATAACTGAGTTACCTTTCTCATTAAGCGAAGCTGATAAACCCAGCTCTTTGGCGATATTTACTTTTGAAATGTCGACATTAATGCCTTTTCCTTTTTTATAGTAATCCTCAGTCACTAGGTCTACAGAGTTCTGTGTAAACACAATAACCGTCATAATGGTCCAAATAACTACTGTCGCTGGCAACGCGATTAAGAACCACGGCCAAAACTGTTTATACCAAGGCTTTACCATAAAAAAGATCTCAAAAAAGAATAAAAAGAAGAGGTTATAAAATAAAGGAAAGACAGCCTCTTAGAAAGAGGCTGTTATTGAAATGTTACTTATTATCTGAGTTGCTTAAGCTCCACACGTAAGATGAAACCAGTTGTACTTTGTCTTCGCCTAGAATGTCTTTCCAAGCAGGCATTACGCCAGAACGTCCGTACATAACTGTTTCAGTTACGTCTGCACGAGAATCGCCAAACAACCAATCGCGGTCAGTTAAGTCAGGTGCGCCAACAGCAGGGTTACCCTTACCATCAGTACCGTGACACGCTGCACACACAACAAAGCGAGCTTTACCAGCTTCTGCTTCACGTGCGTTTACGCTACGACCTGAAAGGCTAAGAGTGTAGCTAACTACTTCTTTTACGCCTTCTTCGCCAAGCGCGTCTTTCCAACCTGGCATTTGGCCAACACGACCGTGCATGATTGTTGTAACGATAGCCTCAGGTTCACCGCCATATAGCCATGCGTCATCAGTTAGGTTAGGGAAACCTTTCTGACCACGTGCATCAGAGCCGTGACACTGAGAACAGTTTTGCAAGAATAAACGTTGACCCACTTTGATTGCGTCAGCATCTGATGCAATGTCAGGGATTGAACGTAAACCGTTTTCGTCGTGAGCTAGCTTTCTGAATGCTTCACCGAAGTAGGTGTCTGCATCATCAAGCTCTTTCGCGTACGCATCTAACTGTTTGTTTGCTTGCGCAGCAGCAATTGCAGAGCGAGACTCTTCAACGCTACGTACCGTTTGGTCTGAACTTGTCCAACCTAAAAGGCCTTTAAAGTTACCTAGGCCAGGGTATAGAGCAAGGTAAACCGCTGCAAAAACAATCGTACTGATGAAAAGGTATGTCCACCATTTTGGTAGTGGGTTGTTAAGCTCACGAATACCATCGTATTCATGGCCCATATCTTGACCTTCTTCTACGCCTGTTTTGTCTTTAAAACACCAACGAAGTAAGACAGCACAACCAATTAGGGTACCAATCGTAATCGCACTAACCCAGATACTCCAGAATGTACTCATTACTTTGTCACTCCTTCATTTTTAGAACTTGTTGCTGGCTCGTCGTCAGCAAACACTAGGTTCGCATCTTCGTCGAAACGTGATTTACGGTTCTTGCCATATGCCCACCAAACGATGCCGATGAAGCAAGCAAAAACAGTCACAGTCCAAACACTTTGAAATGTAATAATGTCCATAATTATTCCTTATTTCATTGCGTGGCCAAGCGATTGAAGGTAAGCGATGATTGCATCCATCTCTGTTTTTCCTTCAACATCTTGTTTAGCGTTAGCAATTTGTTCGTCTGTGTAAGGAACACCAAATTGATTACGGAAGAGTTCAAGCTTCTGTTGAGTCAATTTGCCATCAAGTACATTCTCAGCAAGCCATGGGAAACCAGGCATGTTTGATTCAGGAACAAGTTCACGAGGGTCGATAAGGTGAACACGGTGCCACTCATCAGAGTAACGATCACCAACACGCGCTAGATCAGGACCAGTACGCTTAGAGCCCCATAGGAAAGGGTGTTCCCAAACGCTTTCGCCAGCTACAGAGTAGTGGCCGTAACGTTCAGTCTCAGAGCGGAAAGGACGAATCATTTGGCTGTGACATACGTTACAACCTTCACGAATGTAGATATCACGACCTTCCATTTCCAGAGCAGAGTAAACACGTAGGTTTTCTACAGGTTCAGTTGTCTGCTTTTGGAAGATAAGAGGGGTAATCTCTACTAAAGCACCAAAACTGATAGCAATAACGATCAAGATCGCCAGTAAGCCAACGTTCTTCTCTACCAACTCATGGCGATTATTTGAATTTGAGCTCATTCTAAATCTCCTTAAGCCGGTTGAGGGATAGCTTTAAGGCTATCTTTAGGTGCAGAAACAGTTTTGTACGTGTTGTATGCCATTAAGAACATACCAGATAGGAAGATGAAACCACCTAGGAAACGTACAAAGTAGAACGGGTAAGACGCTTCTACAGATTCAACGAAGCTGTAAGTTAATGTACCGTCAGAGTTAACTGCACGCCACATCAGACCTTGCATCACACCAGAGATCCACATTGCAACAATGTAGAAAACCGTACCAATCGTTGCTAACCAGAAGTGAACATTGATTAGAGATACAGAGTACATACGCTCTTGACCAAATAGCTTAGGAACTAAGTGGTAAACCGAACCGATAGAAACCATTGCAACCCAACCTAACGCACCGGAGTGAACGTGACCGATAGTCCAGTCCGTGTAGTGAGATAGTGCGTTAACCGTTTTGATTGCCATCATTGGGCCTTCGAAAGTCGACATACCGTAGAATGATAAAGAAACGATTAGGAAACGTAGGATAGGGTCGTAGCGAAGCTTATGCCACGCACCAGACAGAGTCATGATACCGTTGATCATGCCACCCCAAGAAGGAGCAAACAGAACCAAAGACATAACCATACCTAGAGACTGAGTCCAGTCTGGAAGTGCAGTGTAGTGTAGGTGGTGAGGACCAGCCCAGATATACAGAGACACAAGTGCCCAGAAGTGAACGATCGACAAACGGTAAGAATAAACAGGGCGACCAGCTTGTTTAGGAACGAAGTAGTACATCATACCTAGGAAACCAGCTGTCAATAGGAAGCCTACCGCATTGTGTCCGTACCACCATTGCACCATTGCATCAATTGCACCTGAGTAAATCGAGTACGACTTAAACGCAGATACAGGAACAGCTAGGCTGTTAACGATGTGCAACACGGCAACCGTGATGATGAAGGCTCCGAAGAACCAGTTTGCTACGTAAATGTGTGATGTCTTACGTTTAATCATGGTTCCGAAGAACACGACCGCATAAGCTACCCACACAAGAGTAATAGCAATATCGATTGGCCATTCTAGTTCTGCGTACTCTTTACCAGAGGTCAAACCTAACGGTAAAGTAATTGCAGCGGACAGGATAATCGCTTGCCAACCCCAAAAGGTAAAGGCTACGAGAGGGCCACCAAAGAGACGCGTCTGACAGGTACGTTGCACAACATAATATGATGTTGCAAACAGCGCACTTGTACCGAACGCAAAAATAACCGCATTAGTATGCAGGGGACGTAAACGACTGTACGTCAACCACGGCGTATCAAAGTTTAGCTGTGGCCAAACTAATTGAGCGGCAATCAAAACACCAACGCCCATACCGACAATACCCCACAAAATTGTAACTAGGGTAAATTGACGGACGACCGTATAGTTGTAGTTTTGTTCAAGCTGCTTTTCTTGGCTCATTTGCATGCTTCCAATTTCTTATTTACTACACTTTACTTCCAACACGACTCACGTCGTAATGCCACCCAAATTAGAAAAGGAAATTCAGCCTATTCAGGACCTTATTTCCACTTGCTGATTTTAAAAAAAAGTGGCATTTTCAACGCGACACTATACTTGAATTAACAAATCAATGACAGAGTAGTAACCTTACGCTTGGTCTGGAATTGGATTTTTATTTAAAAACTTTGAACTTTGTAACAAGGAGTAAAGATTATAATGGCGGCACAAAAGCTAACAAAAGGCAGGCTTGTTCAAATTATCGTCATGTTGGTTATTTTAATAGCTGCATTTACTTGGAGAACAGTGACATACGATAATAACGAGACAATAACCTGTATCGTTTCAAAACCTTGTGAATTTGGTATTGATAATAATAATGTTTTAATTTCGGACGATAGCCAGGGGTATTCGATCGAAACATCTAAAACTGGCAAATTTATCATTAGCTATGAAGGAAGCGGAGTTTTAGAACCGAAAGGGGCTTCATCTTGGCTTTTACAAACCGATGATAAGAGCGCCTCAATAACGGTTACATTTCCACAACAGGTCATGACGTATACAGTAAACCTATCCAAAGAATAAAATGGAAAACTGAGCAACACCTCGCTCTTTGATAGAAATGTTGACTAAACCAGTGAAACCTTGTGCATTAAAGTGTTATAAAGAAGACATTAATAAAGTTTCCAGAAATCTATGAAATTTCTATCAAAAGTCTCTTATTCCCTCGACGATAAAATCGCAGTAGATGAACTGCTTCAAGGGGTAGAAAACCCTGAGAATATCGCTTGCCTCATTTGTTACTGCACAGAAGAGTACTCCACGCTCGCTGTGCAGAGATATTTCGTAGATGCGCTTCCCAACACTCCCATACACGGCTGTACCACCTGCCATGGAATAATGACGGAAACGGGCTTTCATTCAGGTCCAGTCATCGGTGTACTCATCATCTATGATTCAGGTATTAATGCCTACGGAACGGGTATTAAACACTTCAGCCAATCCATCGAGCAAAGCACCTTCGACGCGATAGATACAGCGCTTAGAAACGCAAATAGAGAAGGTGAGATCCCAGATTTAATCTTGCTTCATTCTACTCCTGGTAACGAGGAGAAAGTAATGGCAGCGATCGATACTAAGTTCGGGACTGAAGTTCCTATCATTGGTGGCAGTGCTGCCGATAATCAGGTATCTGGTAACTGGAGTATCTTTACCGAAGAGTCGCTTTCTATTAACGGGATCTCTTTAACGGTCTTTTTCGCCTCTCAATCCATCTATTCATCATTCAGTGCAGGTCACACGCCCACGCGTTACTCAGGTACCGTGACTAAAGTACGAAACAGAATCTTACTGGAGATAGACCATAGGCCAGCTGCTACGGTTTACAACGAATGGACCAATTTCCACTTAGGGGGCAGCGACGACGGCTATATTTTTGAAAAATCGTCTGTTTATCCTTTGGGAAGAAAAGTCGGTTCGTCTTACAACTATCCGTATTTCAAGCTTTCACACTCTATCCGAGAAACAGAGTGCGACGGAATCGAGTTATTTACCGACATCAACGAAGGCGACACCATATACTTAATGCAAGGTTCCAAGCAGCAGTTAATTAGCCGCGCCGCCAACATCATTCATTCGTCTTACTACAATGACATGGATCTGGAAGAGAAATTAGGTGCTATCAACATCTTTTGTGCCGGTCCAATGTTAAACCTTAAACAAGACATGGATGAGGTTTGTGAACAAATAAATCAAGCACTTAATGGGCTTCCTTACATATGCCCATTCACTTTTGGTGAGCAAGGGAGACTTTCTGGTGGAGAGAACGCACACGGTAACTTAATGGTGTCATCAGCAACGTTTTATAGGTTAAAAAAATAATGGGTTCTGAAGGTCAAGAAGCGCTGCAAGAAGCACGTATTGAACTACAAAAACTAAAAGCCCGTGAGAGAAAACTGGCTGAAGAGAATAGGGTGATCCTATCGACTATCTCTGCGATCAGTAAAGCAAGTAATATATCTGAGATATTTTCTAGCCTTGAGCTTGTGTTAAAAAAGTACATCAAATTTGACGACTTTATCGTAGTCTCAAGAGTAGGGAACGAAGGTGATTTCAAGACTCTACTGACAAATAATAAAGTCTTTGAACAGATGCACTGGACAGATTGTGGCAAGCTGTCTCGAGTCATTAATGGGGAATGCGCTATCCTTTTTGAACCCAAGTCTCTGGGTGAATTCAACTCTTTGCATCCCATTATTCTTGACCAAATAAACTCGGTGTTGATTACTGGTATCGATAGCGGACTAACGCAATCGGTCATTATTTTCATTCACTCCAATACCAAACATTTTAGTATCGAAACCAAAGCAACTCTAAACCGTTTTCGCCCGCTTATTGAGCGCGCTGTTTTCGACATAGAGAACAAAGAGAAACTCGAAGCCACAGTGAGAGAGCGAACCGCGGAGCTTGTCACAGCAAGGAAAGACGCTGAAAGAGCCAACAAAGCCAAGTCAGAATTCCTGGCCATGATGAGCCACGAGTTAAGAACGCCCCTGAACGCAATCATTGGGCTAATCGACACGTTAAAATCGACTCAACTAACGCCAGAACAACAGTCTATACTGCTAAATATGAGTACATCGTCTGAGCTTTTGCTAGCGATCATCAGTGATGTATTGGACTTTTCCAAAATAGAATCCGGGTGCTTCTCATTAGCGCCACAATGGAGCAATGTAAGAGACACTGTAACTTTTGTTTTGTCTGAACAAAAGAAAGCGGCAGACGATAAAGGTCTAACGCTCACGATTTCTAGTGATATCCCTGAGGGTGAACTTCACTATATAGACCCGAGCCGTTTAGCACAGATCTTGTTTAACCTAATAGGCAATGCCATCAAATTTACGGAACATGGGCACGTTCATGTATCCATAAAATACCAACAGAGCTCATTCTACATAGCAGTCGAAGACACCGGTATTGGAATTAGTTCGCAACAGCTATCGTCATTGTTCAGCCCGTTTGTGCAAGCAGATAGTACAATCACACGAAGGTTTGGTGGCACAGGCTTAGGTTTGGCAATCACCAAGAGATTGGTCGAATTGATGCGTGGACGTATATCAGTGGAAAGTGAGCCTGGGAAAGGTTCCAAGTTCGAAGTCCAATTGCCAGTGCTCACCAGAGTGACTAACAATTGCAATCAACTGGAAGATGATGTCTGCTCAAGAGAACTAAGAAGCCGATATTCAGTGTTGGTTGTTGAAGACAACCCAACAAACCAAATGGTGATTAAACTCATTCTAACAAGACAGGGTCATGAAGTTTTTATCGCAAGTAATGGCGAAGAAGCGATAGGATTTGTCGAAGACAACAACGACTCGATAGACATTATCCTAATGGATGTATCGATGCCGGTAATGGACGGTTTAACCACAACCAAATACATGAGAGAAGCAAACATACAAACACCAATCGTCGCGCTAACGGCACACACATCGGTTGAAGATAAATGCTCATGTTTAGATGTCGGTATGAATGATTTCGTGACCAAACCGGTAAGAACAAAAGAAATAACAGAAGCTATAGATAGACTCATGCTTGAGATCTAATAAACGTATTCTTAATCGAAGATTAGGAAATATGTTTATTAGGTATTTTATGGTAAATAGCCATTATGGTTAAATACACAGTATCAGTTGGATAGAAACGGAGGCAGGGCATCGTATACCGAACTCTGCCTTATGATTACCAAACCATATTTAACATAATATACATAATACGCACTCAACGAGAATGACGAACATCAGCACCAAGCCATGAAAAGAACATCCACCACAAGCCATATGCAGCCACCCACAACGGCAAATGCCACCAAACAAAATCATATGCTTCAATCACGATTTAAGACCTCCAGTAAAACTATAACCACCAATTAACACTCAACAAAGCCTGCCCAAAATTAAAGAGCGCCTAGCAAGATGAAGGGTTTTCGTTTGTCTCCCTAACACTGCTACGCTTCGCTGCTTATCGCTCAACAGGCGAAACCGACCCCTTAACATGATCATGTTCGCTTATCCCTGCGGGGCTAGTTTGTGCTTGTTGCTGGTCATTCGAACGAAACAACCAACGAAAAGCCAAATGAAGACCCTCGTAAATAAGCAAGCCAGTTATAACCGCTAAAACTTCACCAACAATCAAAGCGTTCAGTAAAAAGTCAAAATCTTCAACTGTAATTTGAATAATGTTTTCCATGTAATACCTCTAATCTAAAATAATTTAACATCAGCACGAGCCACTTCTGGAGAAGCTGTCGCAGCTGCGTAAGGTTTGCACGTTATCAATTTCGAGAGTTGGCCCCTGTTCAATTTCAACAAGCAATCATCAATCCGGTCAAAAGTAATGTCATAAGCCTTGAGAAAGTTTTCATTCACAGAATAAAAACCATCTAAAGCTTGAACCTCAATACTAACTTGTCGTTCGATAGAGCCGTTTTTAATAGCGAAATTCACACCCGTTACAAACGCTTTCTTAATTCCTTCAAACGGAAGAACCTCAGCTATAGGAACATGAGAAAGACCAGTTTTGTCATCAGCTTTACTGCTATCCCCACTAGAAGATACATCCCCAGAATTTTCAGCACTTTTATTAGATAGTGTTTTATCTTGCTCAGGAACGGCAGTTGAAGACGTTGTTTGTCCCTCTTCCTCCACCGTCTCAGCAGTTTCAAAATAACGATTGGATAAGTCATAGATTATGTACCCGAAACAAAATATAGATAATAGAAAAATCAAAATAGCTTTAGGGCTACGGAAAAGCGTATTCATAGCTAATTGTTTTTTAGCACTCCCCGTCCCCGTAGATTTGTAAAGCATGAAAGCATCTAGCGGTATTTTTTGACTAGTTAAGTTAATGTCCTTTTTTTTTGGAATAACTGGCGTCGTTACTGCTTTGTCATGTTTTAAAATATAGGGTTTTCTTCTTGTCCAGAAAAACTGGTCGCGTCCCTTGTGAAAGAAGTTCTGATTAGCACAAGCTTTAATACCCGAATCAATTTGCTTCCAATCTGGTGAAAGCAACTCGATATCCCAATCATATTTTCGATGTCTCATAAATCCCTCATTGAAAGTATGAGGATATATTATTCGACCATCACTATCATATTCAGCGACACCCCTATCATCAGTTTCAGACTCTTTCAAATCATCCATATCAACAGGGTTATGACGAGAATTAAAAAAATGTACGTAATCTTTAGGTAATAAACCATCATGAGGTGATTGAGTAATGAAGTCAGACAAAGGTTTATATTTAACCTTTCTCATATCAAAGCCGACATTTTTAGAGAATATATCCTGACACTCATCAATAACAATAAGTGCACCAATAGGACACCAACAGAAAAAATGAGTCCAAAGATTAACCCCTGATTCATCCCTAGAGGTAATACGAAAGAGTTTTGATGTACTAGGAAACTTAATGTTAAATCGCTCCTCAATCGAAGATAGAGGCTCCATACCCTCGATGTTAGTCACGACAGTCCTACCCGCCTTTAAAGCCAGATAGATAGAGAAGTAAGCCGTATATGCAGACTTGTAAGAGCCATTAGCTCCCGTTCTTATGGTAATAGCCATTATCTAGAGAGCCTCATCACTAAAGCAGTCGTGAAGAAGTTAGCCCAAACCGCTAGACCTTGAGGGACACCAAACTTGAACGCATAAAATCTCAACTCATCAGGTAAAGCATTAAAAGCTTGAGACAAAATGTCATTGAAACCAATCTCCTTTAACAAGATTTGAGCCGAGTTATAAGAGAGCTTAATAAATTCCAATTCAGCTTTTAATTTCATCTTAATCATGAAAATTTGAATGTATGAAAATAAGTCTAACGTCATTTGGGGAATGGCTTTGAAGAAGTCAGTAATAAATGACATTTGCAAAGTAATCCAATCAATAAAAGAATAGATGTAATCCATAATTAATCCTTACCTAACATTCTGATTCCAGACAAGACAAAAAGAAACATAATAACAGCCGAAATAATAGCCGCGTTATCCAACAAAGCAGAAAGCACACCTGATTTAAAAGAACGTTCAGAACCATTAATATTCAAGTTCAAAGTGTGTTCCTTGAATGTACCGTTATTAAAAGAACTAGTATCAATAGAAAACAATGCTTTAAACTTTTCAAATTCATCAGTCATTTCTTGTTTTATTTCTATGACTTCATTTTGAACTTCAGCGATATCAGTTGGAGTGACAATAAACCCTTCACCAGTAAAGCTAGAACTAGGTTCAACGAAATTATTATTGTTAGTAATACCCTTGATTAAATCGTCAATCTTACCTTCAACCCCAGACATATCACCAACTTCAAGGCCGTCGATTTTTGCTGATAGGTCAGAAAGACTAGATTCAACGCCAGATAAATCAGGAGAACCCAAAGAGTCTATTTTTGAATTAATATCCTCAAATTCATAATAAAGACCATCAATCATAGCGTTATTGCTTGAAACCTTTTCTTCTACATTTGAAATGTCAGAAGACATGGTTTTTAAAAGTTTATTGTTGAGGTTTGCCTTAGCTGCATTTCTTAGTTGAGTTTTTTGTTGGTCTGTAAGGCCACCGCCAGAAACCTCCAAAGCTTGAATCTTACTAACTAAATCACGATTCAAAGTAACCATCAAATCACGCTCAGTTTCTTGTCCTGCAATGAGCTGGTCATTTTTAGTCATATTGCTAACACTGTTTCGAACAGAGTCTAAGAGCCAATTACTTTGAGCATCAGTGAGAGCACCGCCACCGCCAGCAGGAAAATCAGAAATAGAGTGGATTATGGATTGAGTGTTGTGTTTAACAATCGCGACTTCCTCATCTAAATCATCGAATCTATGAAAAGTCTGCTTGTAACGATCGTCCAAGCGATTTTTTATATCTTGCCTTGCTGCCCAAACACTGTCTCTAACGGTGTTTTCCAAACCACCTTGAGCAGCCGTCAACGAGTCTATCTTGTGAGCAAAAGATGAATCATTGGTCTTTTGAGTATTGATTAACTGAGAAATAGCCCGATTAAAATCATCACGAGTAAGATTTCGCTGACTTAAATTCGAAATAATCCGAGCTAAATCTGAATTATTACGATTAAGCTTGTTCATAACAGAATGATAACTGCCGCAAGAATCATCATTAACATTACAGTTAAGAATGTCTTTTGCTTCTTCTAAAGAATCATAATAAGTGTCGAGATTGTCAGGCACATTATTACCATCAGCATCTGTAACTTGATTGTCATTGCTGTATGGGTCAGGGTCTTCACCGTTTTTAATGCCGTCACCGTCCCAATCTTCTAAATCATCTTGAACGCCATTTTGGTTAACATCCCCCTCAAACGGAAAGAGCTCAGGAACGTCACCTGAATAGCGGTTGATTTGGTCAAAGCCACAAGTAGACCCCGTATAATAAAACTTGTTAGTCCAGCGTCCCGCCTCAACAGAAATCGAAACAGAACTAGGCTCCATATTACAAGCAGCACCAGAAGAACGATCACCGATACAATAAGAACGAGGATTATCACCCCACACGTAAGAATCCCAAGTCAAATTTCTACCCGTTCCCTTTAGTATCTTACAAGAACTAACACAGACACCCTCAACCTCAACTTCACCCGCACCACACTGCAAAGCATTGGAATTGAAAGCAACAAGAACTAAAAGAAGAGAAAAGTATTTTTGATATCGTTCCACTGTAAACCCCAGATAAAAAAACGCCCCCAAACTAGGAGGCATTAATACCCGTATATGCGCCATATACGAATGACATAGCCATAACCACCCCAAACAGGACGGTTACGACCTCAGAGACAATGTCTCCCATTAGCTCCCCATAGAATTGACAATGGCGCGAAGACCAAAGCCAAGTGCAGCAAGACCGATAAGACCAACCACAACTAGACCGTAGTTAGATTGACCAGCCGTTACAGCTTCGTTGATAGCCGTTGTGATTCCACTGGTATCAGCAAATGAAGAAGCAGATACAAGCGCAGTAGAACCTAGAACCAATAGACGTTTTTTCATGGTATTTCCTTTTTAAGAGTGTGTTACTAAAAGTAGACCCCTAGCCTTTGCCAAGAGTTTTCAAGATTCGCCCTAGCACATGGCCAGAAACGAAAGATAATAAAATCCAACCTGAAACGGTTGTGTATAGCTCTGAATCAATGGTCAAAGACTGTGAAGCAGAGACTAAATTGTTGTATTCGGTGTCGCTAAGCATCACGAGCTGACAATCAAAGTCAGTTGACGTTCTTAAATAACCCTGTTGAGTAGTCGTAATGCAGTTCATAAATAAAACCTACTTCTTATGAAGATCATCAAAAAGTGATTTGATAACGGTATAACCAGTAATAAAGTTTTGTTCTGGATTTTCTGGATTAGGCTCAGTTTGAACCTCAGCAAGAACAGGAAAAGCGGTAGACTCAAATTGATTCAGAATCTCATCAGAAACAACGAAAGTCATAGAGCCACCATCTTCACCAACATCAAAACCAAAGGTCGAACAGCTACCCTTATCATTTGACCAAGCGCGTGGTTTTTTACCGTAGAAAATATCTGCAATCTCGTAAGGCTTGCCAGTTTTTCCCGAGATACCTTTAGAGTGCGAAGCACCAAGTAGAACTAATTTCATTTTTAACCGCCCGTTATTTCTTTGATTATTTTTTGATGAATATCAGGAAGACTAAACTCTGAATCCTGATGCTCACTAGATACGAGGAGACCGAAAACCTTTTCGATATCCCCATCAAAATATTTAGCTAAATCGGCAAGAGTTCGACCAACTTGACGACGCGCCCACTTCGCTCTTCCATGGATATCGAGAGCGATTGAAGACTTTTTTGTGATCACCTTTACAGGGCAAGAAGCCACTATCGAAGCCGAGAAATCACACAATCCTGCATAATGGCCGCTAATATCGAGCAGCACATCAATAGGGAAATCCTTAAGTTCGACCTCATTTCGGAACCAGTACATATCAAGGTCTAATTGAGCAGCCTTGTTATAAATACGCCAGTAAACCCTAGATTGACGACTACCGACTTCGAAAGATTCGTTAAGAACTCGACCATTGGCCTCTTTGAAAACACGTTCGCCAGCAGCAGGAGTTCTACCTCTAGAGCTAGTTCTAAACGCATCATCTGAATAGGCTTTCTTTGCATAATCACGACCAAAAAGACCATGAAAATCATCAACGGCTAAATCAACACGCGAGAGCTTCGAGCAATCAAGAAGCTGTAACCACCAATGCAAGCGAAACAAAGATGTATGCTCAACAAGAGAGCGACACCCTACTCCTTCAAGCTGTATGTAACAGGTGTCACGGTTACCACCGAGAGCGACAAAACCAACGTGTTGACGAGAATGTTTAGGCGTTAAATGACAAGAATTTTCATAACCATTAAGACCTTTATCGCGCCAAGGTGACATTTTCAAACCAAGAACGTGAAGACAAAAAACCTCCAAACGGTCAAGCATGGCAACACGCCATTTAGATCGATAAAGATCCTCTAATTTTGCTTTGCGATTAGGACAACGAACGCGCTGATATGTTGGTTTTGGTAGCGGTGCCCAGCAAGGATTAGACAAATCTGACTTGTGAGCATGACGAAGTGATGAGTACGGGAACGAAAAAGCAAGGTAATCAACAAAAACAAAAGGCGAAGCCTCAGTGTCGATTTGCAATTCTTCTGCTGTGAAAATCTTCTTTTTCATGGCGTACTAAAAACCTGTCAAGTAGTAATTTTCAGTCATAGTAAGGATGAATTTTTACAATTGCAAGATACTGGACAAAAAAACATAGCTTACAATAGTAAAAAATGAGACCTAAATAGGGGTTTAAATGCTTTGTGAACAAATAAAGAGACTCAGAGAGAGCAGAAATTTGAATCAGGAAGATGTAGCAAAATCGATAAGTATTGCTAAATCGACATACATCAAATATGAAAAAGGAACACAATCACCACAACTGGAAATTGTGGAAAAACTGTCAAATTTATACGGTGTGACGCTCTCAGAGATAATAGGAAATGAAAAACCAGAACTGGATGATCAACTTACATCTAGAATGGCTCTGATAAAGGAATTGAGTGAAGAAGAAAAGAAGTCAATCATGTTAGTCATTGATGGCTTGATATACAGACACCAAAACATCGAGTTAATGAGGAAGTTATAAAACTCGCTACGCTCAAACACTGGCGCGTTACACTTGCGAATACACGGTGAAGGCTGACAGTTCCGTGGAATTTACCCCCGTAATACTAGACGGGGGTTTTCCTACCCTCCGCCTCATTCGGCCTCCTCAGTCTTCGTCGTTCTCACTCGTTGTCAGTCCGGGTATGTCATTTTTTAACAAACCAGGTATGTCATGTAATAACAAACTGGAAATGCTAGTGCAGGTATTATGCGTAGTTATGTTACGGGCTATCACTAGCAAGCGATTCTCGTTCCTAACATGTACGGCAAGCCGACAATGAGTAAGTCTCTCGCCCACCCTTGCCGCGTTCTAGGCCAAAGGCAAACCCTCAACATAACTCTGCTAATAATACGCAGTTGGCTAGTGCTTTATTTGGGGTGGCTGCCATCAACGCTAATCCTGCGCAAGTCATTGAAATGCTAGTTAAACCAAGCCCGTTATACTTTTTTGCAATGCTGTTCCAAAGCGTTTGCGCTTCGTACGTTTTCGCTTTATCTAGCGCCAAACCAACTAATGCCTTTTCTTTATCTTCACCGACAACATCAGCAAGCATAAGCACTTGATTCTCTTTAAGAAAAGCTCTGTCTTTTCGAATATCCGTTAGCATTTGAGTGCTAATACCTAAATCAGATGCGACTTGCTTATATTGGACATAATTCATGTGCTCTTTATAAGCGTCTATGAGTTTCTTTGTGTACATTTTGAAAACCTCGTTTGTTTCCTCTAGCTCGATTCTAGCTCATAAACACGAAAATTATCGTATTGCCACTACGAGATTTATCGTATTTACTGTACGGAAATTATCGTACTTACTTCTTCTGGTGGCTTCTATGTTTACAATTGAACCTATCGAATACGGCTCTGTTTTAAAATCTGAACACGTTAGCTTCTCAAGCTATCCAGATTTCACACACGCGTCCGTGTCTCTTCATAACTCACCATTAGAAATCTGCTTTGAGTTCCTTGTTAGTGAACTTGAGTTCGGTCAACGCACAATTGGTGAAGAACTGTTTCACACTGTCAGCTACAAGAATCCACTTTATAACTCTAGTGACTCTTTCACTTTTACGTTTGATAACGACCAAGAGCTTGAGCAGTTTTGTTCGTTCTACGGTGTGGAACGTTAATCATGGATTCAATCTACTTCGACAATGAACCCAATCATGGCATCAACGCTTACTTTCCTTGGGGTCACAACTTCTTTAAGACTCCACGCGATTTCTTCCAGTTCATGGAAGCTCACTATGGAATGGTGTCTTTTCAAATTGTTGAAATTACTGATGAAAACTACCAAGAGCTTTTGGTTAAGGGCGTGTTCAGTGCCATCTAAAAAACCACATAAGTTCCATGATGAGATTCGTCCGGTTCAAGTGGATCACCTAGCCTTTTCATTTTCGTATGGCTCGCTGAGACATTTGGATAGCTCTAACGAACAAGACTTTATCAACTTGCAGTTTCCTGAGTTTAAGAAACAAACCGTTAAAGGCCGCCTTAACTCACCAGAAGCTATAGAAAAATCAATTGAGTTACACCGTAACAAATGTCGTAAGGTTTTGGCTGATAGGTTTGATGAGTTCATGGCGAAAGTCTTTAACTTCCGTCTGTCGCCTATGCGTGGTCGTGGCTTGCATGGCTATGAAGATTCGATGGTGATTTATGACTCTACCGGAACAGTTGAATGTGGCTTGGTCGGTGTCGGCGGTAACAATGACACGGTCTACGTGCAAATCAATGGTACTGGTTGCGCCAAGTTGTTCGACTTCACTACTCACAAAAAGGTGCACTGGTGGTTATCGCTTTTGGGTATCACTCGCCTAGCCCGTTTGGATCTCTGCGTGGATGACTACACCGGAATCTTTGACTGTAAGTACGCTGAGAAATGTTTTTATGAGGGAGCATTTCGCACTGCTTCTCGTGGTCGTGGCCCGACAATGGTTCCTCATAAGCGCGTTTCACAATCTGGTGAATTATCAGAAGAAGCTGTTTTGGTTGGCTCTCGTACGTCTTCAGTTTACTGGCGTATCTATAACAAGAAGTTTGAACAAAACATCGCTGACCCTGAAGTGATTTGGTATCGCAACGAAGTGGAATTGAAGAAGTGCGATTTGGCACTACTCGCCTCGCCTGCTTCGGCCTTTGCTGGTCTGTGTGACTTCTCGGCCAGTATCGACCCTGCTGAACCAATGAAGCTTGAACTAAACAAGAAGAAAGCCGGACTGGAGTTTATGGCTCGTATCGCTTGGGTTCGTCGTCAATGTGGTAAGGCTTTATCTGAGGTTGTTGCTATGACTGAGGGAGACTTGGGGGAAGCGTTTGGAATGCTCATTCCTACGCACCATCGCCGCGCTAATTTCAATACATCGTTGGGCATTCCTGACGAATACACTAAACAGAAAATCGAAATTTTGGAGTCAAGAATATGCCTACAATAACTGGTATCTCTATCAAGCGTTTCCCTAAATCTAATATGGAATTCGCAGAGCTGTCTGTCCTACGTGCTGTGGAAGAAGTCGATAACGAGAAATTTCAACAAACGGGCATCGGCTTTTCAACTGACATCCCATACAACAAGCAAGCTCTGAAAATTGATGTGGAATACGCACGTCAACTTATCCAAACGCGCGCGTTCGTAGCTAATCGCGAATACGAATTGAATTTTGGCGCGAACCCAGATGATCCACTCGATATCTTGGTGAACAAGCTTGTTCCTACTGATGCCGAAATCCAAAAACATTTTGAAGCATCGTTTAAGAAGTAATTTGAATTCGGAATTGTTATGCCTAAGTGTGCTCTAGCAAATGAAAATGGTTTTCTAGCTCTTGTTGATACGTCAGTTGAATCCTGCACTGGAGTCATAGTTATTACTGCTAGCGATTATGAGTATTTGATGGGGTTCACTGAGGTTTCTGCAATCGAAGCTACTGCGGCTTTTAGTGGGGCTTTCTCACTAGTTTTCGTTAGCGGTTTCGCCATGTCATACGCCATTAAGATGGTGATTAAGTTAGTTAAAATTTTATAAGGAAACAAAATTATGGAAGCTATTTGGGCTGCTGTGGATTTCGCTGATGTTGCAACTAAAGTAGGTGCTGCGGGTGTTGCTATTGTCGGAATCACTATGGCTTACAAGGCGATTGGCCTTGCTAAACGTGCTGTAAAGTCTGCGTAACTAATGGGACTTTTTGAGTGTGCTGATTGCCATACATGACCTGATACTCATGGTATTTGCTCTTTTGGGTGGCTTGTCTGGTTTTCTAGCCGCTCTGAATTTTCAAAGTTAATAATAAAGGGGCTTCGGCCTCTTTTTTTATAGGTTTGTTTATGAAAAGAATGATTCTAGCATCGTTGGTTGGCCTGTTATCTTCCGGTGCATTGGCTTCTGATTTGACTTATGGCGGGCCATATTCGCAAATGAAAGTTAAGTTATGTTCAGACACCCCTCCGTCACGCTCCATTTTGCCCGACGGCAGTCTGATTTGTGATGATAATCCGCCAACGAGTGACTCGTATTGCACTGGTGGTTTTAACTACGCGGATTCAGACATTTTTAATTGCGGCTCTCAGGTAGAACAAGACGGCGACCTAAACAATAACGGCATACCTGACAACGATGAGGATTGGGATGGTGATGGGCTTGCGAACGGTGTTGATCCCAACCCCACTCTAAATGATAACGCTGACATTGATGAGAATGACAACGGGATACCTGACAAACTAGAGCCTTTCTTTGACCTGTATAAGGCCGGCCGCCCTGAGTTTATTAGTTGCGATGGTCAGGACAGACGTTGCTCTAGTTATGATGCCATGGTTCATAGTTTATCGATTAACAATCGTGAATTACAACGCATTATTAATCATATGGTATCTACCGATATCGATAAGAAATTTGAAACAACGCTTGAGAACCTACGTCAAACAATGACCTTTCAAGAAATTCAGACTCGAAAAGAGTTCAACGACTTAGAACGCGCTGTTAATAACATTGATGGTGGTGTAGACAACTCGGGGATCATTAATAGTGGTTTCTCTAACATGGTCTCCGAGTTCGAAGATGTTGATAGCTTATTTAGTCAGACTTTGAAGAGGTTCGATGATGTTGATTATGACCTTAATTCAGTAGACCGAAGCCTCACGAGCTTGAACGGTCAAATTAACGGTGTTCATGGTCACTTAGATGCAACTCAATCCCAGATTATCGATGCCATTAATAATGGTGGCGGTGGTGATGGCGGCCTTACATCAGAGCAACAAACTCAACTTTATGACGCTTCCAAAGCTAAGAGTAACCAAAAACGAATTAAAAACGTTCAAAACTCTTTAAACGACTTAGCCAATAAGAATACTCGTTTGGAGGGAGCTCTCATGCAAACTCAAATGATGGTCTCCTCTATCGCTGATGATGTGAATGAAAACACCAATCAAAAATTCAACCAATTAAGCGATCAAATTGCTGCTATTTCTGGCGGCCAATCGACCGTTGACTTGTCCGGTGTTGAATCAAGCATAGACGCCCTATCAGATAAAATTGACGGAATTGATGGCGGTAGTGATGGTGAAGGCCTTGCTGAAATTTCTGGTAAGTTAGATGGCTTAACTAATGGTGTAAATGATATTGCTGACTTATTGAAAGGTGTAGACGCATCCAAAGCAGGTATCGACGGCACTTGTATTCAAGGTGATACATGTCAGGGGTTCTATATGTCTGCATACGATGGTGATTTGAGTGATGTCGTCAGTGCTGAATTGAACGACATGCGTACAAGCATTGTCGACCCTTTTGTATCCAGTTTCGGCAACATTAATCTAAGTGGGGCTCAGCGTCCTAAGTTTGGGCTACCTGTCCCATTCTATGGATACATGTCATTTGATGATTACATCGACATGGATTGGATATTCGGCTTTTTACGTTTCATTTTTCTTGCATCTACGGCTTTCTATTGTCGTCAAATTATCTTCGGGGGTTAAGGTATGGATTGGATTGTAACGTTATTCAATAAGTTAATTGAGTTCATGTATCAGTTGCTCTTGAGCCTTATTACCATGCTCAAAGATATGGTCTATTGGGTTGTTGAGCAATTTATGGAAGTCGTCAATTCAGCTCTATCCGCTGCTGTTGCTTTATTCCAACCTGTCGATGTCGGTCAATATTTGCAGTCAATCCCGCCTAATGTTGCTTGGGTTATGGGTGCTGTTGGCTTGCCTCAGTGTTTGAGTATGATTCTATCGGCCATTGCTTTACGCATGGTCTTACAACTGATTCCATTTACAAGGTTGGGCTCTTAATGATCTATTGCATCGCGGGCCGACCACGCAGTGGCAAGAGCTATGAGAGTGTGGCTTTCCATATCATTCCTGCTATCAAGGCTGGTCGGAAAGTCGTAACCAATGTGACGTTAAATGTGCCCTATTTTCAGAAAGTCTTTGGCAATGATGTCTTGGACTTGATTGAAGTTGTGGACGGTAAGTTAAACCAATATGGCTCGATGGATAGACCGTTTTCAAAGCTTGAGGACTACGTCAACGACTGGAGGGATGCTGATAACAAAGGTCCCTTATTTGTTATCGATGAAGCTCATATGGTCCTGCCAAACAAGCAACTCGATAGCAAAATCCTTGAGTTCTATTCTCTTCACGGCCACTACGGCATAGACATCATCTTACTGACTCAGAATCTTAGAAAGATTCATAAAGACGTTAGAGATATGGTTGAGATGACTTACTACTGCGCCAAGAATACTGCGTTTGGTAGTAAGAACACTTACACGAAAAAAGTGAGAATTGGTGCAACGACCGAAGTCGTTAATGAGGAGCAACGGAAATACAAGAAAGCATTTTTTCCCTTTTATCAGTCTCATACGCAAAGTAGTGGCAGCGTAGCTGAAGCGATGAGTAACGACATTAAACCTATTTGGCATCGTTGGCCGTTTTGGATGGGTGGAACGTTGCTTGTCTGCGGAATCATTTTCAATATCTACGCTTGGTCCGGTAGTGATAAAGAACCTGAGCCTGTTCTTAAACCTGAACAAAACAATGTTACGGCCCATACCCATGCTTCAGTTCCTGACGGTGTTCCAGGTCAAACCGTTAAGCCTGTTAAAAAATCTTCAGGGTTCGGTCCACTTGATGACTTTGATTTATCCGTTACGGGATATTCACGTCAGACAGCTTGGACAGACGTTTCACAAAATCTTGTCGATTTCCAAAATTCGTTCATGCGTATCTATATCGAGGTTCGTCAGAACGATAGTAAGCTTTTTACTTTTGACCATTCAGAGCTGATTGAGATGGGTTATGGCTTTAAGGTTTTGGCTGATTGTGTGTATCGCGTTACTTGGGGAGAGTCTGTTAGGATTTTAACTTGTGTTGAGTCCAAGAATGACAATCCTATAAATGATCCTTTTGATTTCAGTAAGGCCGTCAAAATCTAATGACTTACAGTCATGTTATTGATATTTCTCACACAATGTACGGACTGATAAGATATTTTAATTAATCGATCTTATGAGTCCTACGTCATGGAGCATTTGTTTAACTTAATTTTTCCTACCCTAGCACTGATTTTTGCATTTGTGCTCTTATGGAGATTGGTAGGATTACTTGCACGCAACATATACTCTCCTAAAACAAATAATGACAACCCTACCTCACATTATGAATATCAGCCTATCAGGAAGCTTGCCACATCGAATGAGCTAACCTTTTATCAAGCATTAATCGTCGTAACAAAGGGCAAGCATACCGTTTTTACTAAGGTACGAATTGCCGATTTGATGACTCCAAGGAAAGGAGCTCATGACAAAAAAACATGGTGGCGAGCATTCAACGCTATTGCAAAAAAGCATGTGGACTTTGTACTTTGCGACCCACTAACGCTTGAAGTTAAGTGTTTGATTGAGTTAGATGATTCAACTCATAATCGACCAGATAGAGTAGCAAGAGACAAGTTAGTTGATATGGCCGCCGCTTCCGCAGGGGTTGAACTAAAGCACTTCAAAGTGAAAAACAAATATGACTATTTTGAGCTAGAGAAAGAGCTATATGGAATCAGCGACGCGCCACAGCCTGAGAGCATTTATACTCAATAGATATCGATGAACAAGCCCCGCAGGGATAAGGGCACGCGACATGGTTCTGGGGTGTACAGTCCCAAATGCCCGATAAGCAGCGAAGCGTAGCTGTCTTATTGAAACCACATCACCGCCCTTCCTCATTGCCAAGATCACCCTAGCAGAGCCTCACAATACCAGTGGGGCTTTTTGCTACTGCAACCCATAGAACTTTCAACGTTGATGATGTCGGTATGTTTGGTTCGCAGCTCGTTGGGAGGGACCCGTTTCGTCGGGAGGGTCCCAACGAGCTGCGGGCCAACAACCCCCGTGTTGTATCACGGGGGTAAATTCGACCAACCTATAGGCACACGCAATTCAATATTACTTTTTAGAGCATTACAAATTCACTGTGATGTATGTTCTGATTGCGTTAAACTGTAAGTAGTTCAATATTTAGGAAAAACATCATGATAATAAAAGAACTGCACTTAAACGGAACTAGTCTCGGCTCCAAGGTCAAAATTAACAATGTATCTTTTGACCGTCTTAATGTTCTTGTTGGTGTTTCGGGTGCGGGTAAGACAACTATCATTTCAGGTTTAAGTAGCTTGATAAGTTTAGCTGAAGGTGGAAAGTCTAGAACTATAGAGTGGACTTTGCATTTTGAAGATGACCTAAAAAGAAATGTTTTTTGGAAAGGGCAACTTTCTCAAGCTATTGAGTATGATGCAGAAGGGAAAGCATTCAGTAAATTTGTCAATGAAAGTCTGACAATAGACGGCACCCCCATTTTTTCTAGAGACGAAAAATCTGTTATTTTTTCTGAGAAAGAGCTTCCACGTTTAGATGATGATAAAAGCTTACTATTTCTTTTAAGACAAAGTACTGAACTAAAAGACGTTTTCAAATCGTTAACATCAGCTGTACTAATATCCGTAGACTCTGAACTGTTTTCAAACAACATGACTGTGCCTTTAATTGACGGAAAAATTCATAAGGAAGTACTAGCTCGAAACGGAAACCTTAGTATTAAGAAGCTATCAGCTCAATTTAAAGAACTAACATGTAGAGAGAAGATCTATTACGCATTTAAGTATGATAAAGATGCTTTTGATGAACTAGAATTCATATATACAAACATATTTCCAGAAGTAAAAAAAATAACTCCACGTTTAATAAAGACTCATACTGAAAGTTCAGATGGAAGACGTGTCATATTCATTGAACTAGACTTAAAAAATGGCCAAAAAATAAATCAATCCCAGATATCTTCAGGGATGTTTAAAGCTATGATGCTCCTTTCTGAATTACAGTTCGGAAACAATAATTCACCAATAATCATCGATGAAATTGAAAATAGTTTAGGTGTTAACTGTTTGCCCGATATATTGTCAGAATTACAACAAACGTCAAATCAAGTAATCATTACATCCCATCACCCAAGGGTGATCAATGATATACCAAAGAGCTTTTGGAAAGTTGTATCGAGAGGAAAAAACGGCGACATAACTACATACCCAGCAAGCGAAGTTCTTGATTTTGATAGTAATCATGACAATTTCCTTTTACTTATGAATAGCAATATCTATCGAGGGTATGAATGAAGCTATATTTCTTAGTAGAAGGACTTTCGTCAGAGATGCAAGTCTACCCTGAATGGGTTAAGCACATAATACCTGATTTAGAGACATTCACTAAGTTTAGTGATTTTAAAGCATCTAGTTCAGGGTGCTTCTTTTTTTCAGGTGAAGGTTACCCTTCTATATTAGGCCATATTGGGAATGCTATAACTGATATCACTGATGACGGCAGTGTCGATTACTTCTTTGTAATTTTAGATGCTGATGAAGATAGTGTTGATGTTAGAAAGCAATTCATATTGGATGAAGTAAATAAAGTTGAATTGCCTGAGCGATTACATGTTGTTCCTGTAGTTCAAAGTCGTTGCTTCGAAACTGTTCTGTTGGGTAATTCTAGTGCAATACCTCGGTTTGCAAAGGCAGAGCCTTTGATCAGCTACTTTCAATATTATAATGTCATCAAAGATGACCCTGAACTGATGGGCCATTATAATGTTGATTTTACTCATTCACAATTTCATGCCGCATATGCTATGAAAGCCTTGAGAGAGAGAAGGATTAACTATTCTAAATCTAACTGTAGCGCTGTTGCTAACCCTGATTATTTTTCGAAAATATGCTTACGTGTAAAAGAATCAAAACACCTATTGTCTTTAATACCATTAATTGAGGCACTTGAAGAAGTAGCTAATAAGATGAAATAGGCATGCTTTAGGGTTAGTGATTATTTAATAGAGGGCAAATGCCCTCTTTTTATTTTAACCTCGATATTGACCTAGCAATTTTTAGAAGTTGTGTAGAGGTCTTGATTTCCAATTCAGATTGAATCCCCAATAAAGCAATTCCTGCTAGTATTTGCTGTGGCCTGACAACTTGTCCAGTTGGCAATTCCATTCTGTCATACAACATTTTGAATTGCTCCCAATCCTCACAGACGCTGAGCTCCCGACCTTTGGCCATTCTCATAAGCCTTCTACACTCTGGAGGGATTGGGTTACCTTCATCCCAACCCGTGACAGTCCTCACAGATTTAAAACACAGTTCAGCGACCTCTTCCTTGGTCATTTGGCATTCTAATTCTCGAAAAATGTAATTCTTACTCATTTCGCGACACTTCAATGATAAAACCCCTAAATACAAGAGGTTGCACTACATTTATAAGATATGCACTATTAAACATAATCAGACATAATACGCAGTTATGGAGATTGAAATCTGAGGGGTTTCAGCACCTTAGTCCTTGCAGATTTTACGTACAGAGCCATTTAAATTAACTCTTTTAAGCATTTTATGGATTGGCTACATGTTTAATCGAGATAATTCCCGCCACCTTGATTGCATCAGATAAACACTCTTACAGACTCCAATCAAAGCGTCTGTCAGAATAAACTTTTACCTCATTAGATTACAGCGCCTGCTGGAAAAATTTTACGTCTACTTCTCGCAAAAACTAACTCTATTTTGATGTTATCCACTCGCTGTTGAAAACAGTTTATCTCTGAGACCTGAACAAACTGAAAAGCTTGAATAATCTGGCCAACTCATACTGCTCGTGCATTCCAAGATCTCCCACACATGACTAATGTCTAATCTGAATTGCTAATTACTTAGTTGGGCTCTTTCAATTTGAGCTTGCTTTAAGCTCTATCAATTTACATCGTTCTCATTACTCAGGCTTAATTAGCTTGTTTCTGATACTCAAAGGAGATTCTTAGTAAGCTGCATAGCATTAAAAATGTGTCCGTAGTTAATTGCACTGCTGTAAATTGTGGATAAATGACAACGCAACGTATTTACTGTTCATATTCATCACTTTGTTGGGGCTCTTCATACCTTGTCTTACATGTGAGATGTTGATACTTCTATTACCTACAAGCTTTTAAAATCAGATATTTAGACAGGTTTCGTATTAACTAATACGTCTTTTATTTGATAGCATGTCCGGGAAATCAATAACTTACTAAATAAAGGTTTTACATGAAAAGCAGTATGGTCGCCCTATCGCTATTATCTATCTTCGCAATGAGCTCCCAAGCGGTTGCTAGTGATAAAGAAGCTTCATCTAAGGAGCTTGGTCAGTTTTATGTTGGTGCTGATATCGGCTTTTACAATGAAACCGAATTTGAATTCCCTAACGACGCCATTGAAGATTCATCAGACCTTTCTGACCTCAGTTATAACCTAGTTGGAGGCTACGAATTCAATACTCATGATGTTGTTAAGTTAGGACTAGAAGCCGAATACCGAAAAATTGGTAAGGTAAGCTATAGCGATTCGATGGATATCGAAGGTCAGGCTTTCTTCGTCAACGTTAAGCCAAAATTCATTGTTAAAGGAGATGCGTTAGACTTATACGTATCACTATTAGCTGGTGTTGGCTCGATGGATATGGACGTAAAAATGTCCGGAACCTCGGAATCTAAATCAGAAGCAGCTTACCAAGTTGGTGCAGAGCTTGGTGCGATAGTCTCAGACAATATCGACATCCACCTTGGCTACCGAAATGCACGTGTTGAAATCTACGATGTCGATGTTTCTTCACAAACCGCTTATATTGGTGCGCGATACAAGTTTTAACCCCTTCGAATAACCGTTAGCCCACTCTAGCAAAGCCTTCCTCTCTAAAGTGGGCGTTACTCGGTCCTTTATCTTGATTGAATCGGCCTATAAAAGTTACGTTGTATCTTATTTTGTGTAGGTATAGGAAGTTTAAGGGACTACGTTTTGCAAAATAAACCACCTAAACGTACCACTATTTCGTGTTTAAATTTTGATCTATCAAACAGTTATAATTGAAAATAAGGTGATTAAGCAATCAAATGCTGTGCATTCGGAGTTGCATTACCAATTAAAGTGTTAACATCAGGAAATGTTGTAAACTAGGTGTTTGATATGTTGCCTAAACTTTATAAGTTCAGATCGCTCCACGATAGAAACATACAATCTATATCCGAGTGTTCGTTGTGGTTTGATTACGCTAAATCTTTTAACAACCCTTTTGATTCTAACCACATCTTCAACCAGTGCCTTCAAAATGATTTTATGGTGATGTGTTTCTCGCAGTCCAGCGACCACCCTATACTGTGGTCTCAGTATGGTGACAACTTCAAAGGTATGTGTATTGAGTATGACCTTAACTATTATGAGGGGGACGCGAACCTAAATTGCTTTGAGGTTCAATATGAAGACCATCCAAACAATATCAGTTTGCCTTTGTTAGAGAAGTTACCGCCATTAAGCTTAGGTACCGAGCTCTTTAAGGTAAAGCACTCTAATTGGCGCTATGAGCGAGAATATCGCTGGGTACTTCCTAAGGAAGAGCTCGAAGGCAATAAACTGTTTCTTAACAAACAATGCCTTACTTCAGTCATTCTCTCAGAGCATGCTCCAGCGGATAGAAAGCTTAAACTGTTAATGACATGCCAACGCCTAGGTATTCCAGTCAAACAAGCAATGGCCAAACAGGACTCATTCACGTTTGAAGTAGTTTGCTAAACAGCCACTGTTGGTAAGTCCGGCTTTGTCAGCAACCTAAATAAAGTGACAGTGCAACTTAAAAGAAAGAGCCACACAAGTGTGGCTCTCTTCTCTTCATTACATCTTATCGGTTATTTTACCTGGTACCCTATTCTGCATTTGCTCAATCGTCGTCGCTGACATTTGAACATTGGAAAACCAATAGGGTCTGTGCTTAACATTGAACAAATCACTATTATCCAGCGCTTCAAAAATAGAGAACTTTCTCCCTTGGGCTAACGCAGCTCCGTAAAGGGTTCTTTCTAGCGCTGGTATGTCATTTACTTCCTCTAACAACGCTCGCTTTATAAACTGGTTGGTTGGGCTCCAGTCAATAAATTCGACAAGCTTCTTAAGTAGCTTGAGTTCGAGTTGCTCTATCATCGACTCTAGAAATTGCGTATTTGGGATGACTTCAGCGCAAGCATAATACTCTTCATGCTTATCACTCGCATCACGATAGCCGATCATGGTTTTAACCAAAGCATCTTCGAATGTCGAAGAGAAATGATTACAAATCAGGAATAAAGGTAAGACTCTCAGTACACCTAAAAGAATTCCAACATTTGGATCTTTAACGGACGTTTCTTGTAACCTCATGCGCGTAGTATTCGAGGTCACCACCAAATGTTGCCAAACCTTCGGTACGATATGTTTAATGTTGTTGTCATTCCACTTAATCAGTTGCTGACTCATTAGTAATGGAAACAACAAACGGCAGTTCTCGATACCGATTTGCCTTGCCGCAACTTTGGGGTCGAGAATGATTTTAGATTTCTTACCGTACTTTTCTGTGAACTCTCGGTTAGACACAAACTCAACAAGGCTAGAGCTAAGCGCCCTGCTTTCTGATGATATTTTGTGCAACTTTGAAAAGTTTAAAGATGGAGAATACCCAACACTCGCGAACTGATTGTAATCGGGTAATTGGGTAAATAAGGAGCTTATGAGTGTGCCTTGAAGCTTCTCTAACATGAGTGCAGAGGCGGCGTCACTCACATCATCAATGACGTAACGCAGTGTCTGTTGTTTGGCCGCTACCTTCTCGCGTTTGGCATTTACTCTATCTTGTTCACAGCGCAACAGAATGCGTTGATTATGTGAAATTCGATCCGCTTCATCAAAGATTACGCTCTCGCAATATCTATTCTCTAAGCTAAGTAGCGTGTCGACCTTTGATTGGTCGAGTTTATATTTTGTGGATATCAACCATTTAGTAAAACGAGCCTCAACGTTAATTGAAACTTTTCTAGAGATCTCTATGACTTCTGGGGTGTAATTTTTATTTGCTAACAACAACCGAGACTTTCCTTTGCCCTAATCTTCTTTTGGCAGCATATGCTGACTTTATAAGTGAGCTAAATATTAATAGAAATTAGAGATTGGTTCACGAAATTGTTTCATTAAAATTATAGATATTTAGTTATAGTGCATTAGAGCGGTTATTCTGATATGTGAAGACGAATGTATTTCTCAGGAAAGCTGTACTTGAACTTTTTACGTTTAGGCAGATACTTTTTAGCTTCTTTACAGATTTTGCTATCCCCAGAGGTTCTGACCTTTTTGATTCTTGCATAGCCTTTGGCGTGCTTCATCTCAATCATAAGATCACAATATCCTTCTAGCTCAATATGACTCTTACTGAGCCCTTTAAGGACAGAGCGCTTAATCTTCTTTGCTACTGGGTTAATCAAGGCATCGTCGGAAAGTGTTAGTGGTGACAAAAAGCACAATAAAATTACAAGATATCTCATACTGTTCTCTTTTAGTTAAAATTGAAAACAGTATGCAGATAATGGAGAGATGTTTAGGATTAACTTAGTATGATGTTGTATTGGATAACACGTAATTATCGAAAATTAAGCTTTCTTTGAGCCTTTTGACTTGAATCCGTTATGCGGGAACACATTGCGAATGCGTTGCTGTACGCTTTTAGGTACGTCCTTAGTGAACTTCAAGCTATAGCCAGAACGTTTCGCATACACTTTTAATTCGCCCTTAAACGCATTGTTGTGGCCGATCTCTTGAAGGTTGTGCTTAAAACTCGGCGGAAGATGACCTTTAACCTGCTCAATAGCGCCATCACTGAATTTAATTTTCAGGACGGGTCTATCTACAGCGACCAACCAAAATACCAACACTGCACCGATTAAGATTACATACATCATAACGTCACCACTAATATTGATGGTTACTTATCGTCAGAAAGAAGCTTGCTTAAATCTTCTTTAAGGCTCGTTACCGTTTTACTCGCCTGTTCGCTGCGTGATGCTTCACTAACCAAATATTCGATGGCGTCAGACAAGGTACAACCTAGCTCATTCGCTCTTTGGGATAGCTTTTCCCAGACGCGATAATCGAGGTCGATTGATTTCTTTTTGGTATGAACTTGTTCAGCGTTAAAGTGGCGTTTGCGCTTCGCCCTAATCGCTTGTTTGAGCTTATTGTCGAGCTCTGGAGACATGTTGTCTGATATCCACTCAAGCACACCTGTAGGTTGGTGTTCGAGCTTTAATAACGCCTGAATAGCGACGTCAGCTTCACTTGAATCAATGTGGCAGGTGATCGATTCGCCTTCTTTCCATTTTTTGACCAGATAGTTCCATTTCCAACCACATTCTAAGTTTTCAAGTTGCTGATATTTCATGTCTAATCTCGAGTGTTAATCCTAGTGACAGCGTAACCCAAAATGGGCGATTTAACAATTATTGTCTTGAAAGAATAGACCAAGATCATACTTATATTCGTCCAGTGATCAGTAACGTCCATATAGAGCTACAAGCGAGATCGGTTTTTCTATATACTCCCTACCTCATTATCATAATCAGAAACTTAAATGACTCAAGTAGATTGGCGACATGTTACGCCTCAATACGACGAATATAGCGCTCAATTAGAGCAATTCCATGACATCTCGCCTCTCCCATTTTCAGATATTCAACACAGATTCAGAGACGCGTTGACTCGCTTTGTCCGCTTATCAAACCTTTCACGTGTTTTGTTGGTCAACTCTCCGGACAACTCGATCTATCGCCAAATGATCGTTGAGTCTTTAGTCGCTGAGCTGAATGACGATGCACAGCCCGTTATCAAAACCGAATCGTTGAATGCAATTTCTCTGTTTGACCAAGTTCAGTCTAAAGATGGAAAAGTCATCGCGACGAAACCTGGTCTACTCACCAGAGCAAACAACGGCTACTTGATCGTATCTGCAAATTTGATTCTTGCTAATCCGGGTAGCTGGTTATTATTAAAATCTGCGCTTCTTGGCGAAGCTGTGGAGCCAATCAGCAGTAACCCTGAGCACTTGAATCAATCACCAACGCTTCCTCTTACATACAACATCAAATTGATTGTCGTTGGAGACAGAGCGCAACTCGGTGACCTTGATTACTTGGATAGCGATATTCAAACCGGTTTTTGTCTTTTTAGTGAAATTGAACAAGACATTAAACTTTCTGAAGAGACTTTGACTCAATATCTAGGGTATCTGAAGTGGCTTCAGCAGCGTTACGAACTGCCGAATATTACTCAACAAGCGTTGACGGCGATTTTGACCGCAGGCGCCCGAGAAACAGAAGATCAAAGTTACATTCCATTGTGTCCGATTTGGCACAACGCGTTACTGAATGAAGCGCTGATTGAAGCCAATAACGGCGAGATTGATATTCAGCATATCCAACAAGCTCAACAGCATAAATACAATCGAGAATCATACCTACCAGAGCGCGCACTTGATGATATTCGAGATGGCCAAGTCATCATCGAAACTGAAGGTGAACAAGTGGGCCAAGTGAACGGCCTAACCGTTATCGATGTTCCAGGTCACCCAATCTCTTATGGTGAGCCTGCACGTATTTCGTGTGTCATTCACTTTGGCGATGGTGATATTGCCGATGTTGAACGTAAAGCTGAGCTTGGTGGTAACCTGCATGCGAAAGGCATGATGATCATGCAAGCATTCGTTAGCAGTGCGCTAAACCTTGAAGATCCATTGCCATACGCTGCGTCTGTCGTGTTTGAACAATCGTATTGCGAAGTTGATGGCGACAGTGCTTCGCTTGCTGAGCTGTGTTCTCTAGTGAGCGCACTATCTGAATACCCTATCGACCAACAAATCGCTGTAACGGGTGCTGTCGACCAATTTGGTCGTGTGCAAGCGGTTGGTGGCCTCAATGAGAAGATCGAAGGTTTCTACCATGTTTGTAAGCATCAAGGCCTAACAGGCAAACAAGGCGTGATACTTCCAAGGTCTAATCTGAGACATCTTGCACTGAAACCGGACCTTATCGAAAGCATCAAAAACGAAGAATTTCACATCTGGTCTGTGTCAAATGTAGACGAAGCTATTCCTCTCATTATGAGCAAACCATTTAGAGACGATGAAGAAGAAAGCGTTCTTAGTAAAATCGCGGAACGTATTGAAAACTTTGAAAGACATGAGCACCCAATTGGAATTGTTGGACGCATCAAAAACTGGTTTGTCTAGTACTGATCGGACTTGTTTAGCGTACACCTGTTCACTAATATGCACCTATCAAAAATCGGAGTAATTGATAATGCAAAACAAACGTGATTCTTACACTCGCGAAGAGCTTCTAGCTTCAAGCCAAGGCGAACTATGGCCACAAGGTCCTCAACTACCAGCACCAAACATGTTGATGATGGACCGCATCACCAAAATGTCTGAGACTGAAGGTGATTTCGGTAAAGGTTTAGTGCTTGCTGAGCTCGATATTACTCCTGACCTATGGTTCTTCGATTGTCACTTCCCTGGTGACCCAGTAATGCCTGGTTGTCTAGGCCTTGATGCAATGTGGCAACTGGTTGGTTTCTACCTTGGTTGGGTTGGCGGCGAAGGTAAAGGCCGTGCTCTAGGTGTTGGTGAAGTTAAATTCACAGGTCAAATCCTACCTACAGCGAAAAAAGTAACGTACGAGATCCACATGAAGCGTGTTGTTAACCGTCGCCTAGTTATGGGCCTTGCTGATGGTCGCGTACTTGTTGATGGCAAAGAGATCTATGTTGCTAAAGATTTGAAAGTTGGCCTTTTCCAAGACACGTCAGCATTCTAATTAGATAGTTAAATTTAAATAAAGCAGCCAATGGCTGCTTTATTTTTGCCTCCAAAACATTTAGTTATAGTGCATTAAAGATTACTTTAAGATAAGAAATGCCAAATCCACCAGCAATGGATGGAGCGTGAATATCATAGAAACATTGCTCTTTGCCGTTTGTAAGCTTTACCTCCACCTAAAAACTAACAAGGCTCCATTGTATTTAAAACAATGGAGCCCTGACCTTGAATTCGTTGCGCTCTATCTACTTGTAGAGACCTGCTTGTTTATCATCTCTGGCATCTCGCCAACCACCTAACCAATAAGACCGAGAATCCATTTGGCTATATGGGCAAGCTTCTTGTGACCTACCGTTTAAACCAGCTTTATAGCCTTGAGATTGTGCTCGTTCTAGTCGATCACGCTTTTGTCTCTTCATAGTGCAGTCCTCATACGGGTATTTCGATTTACTAACATACAATGATTACAACTTTGCGGAGTTTTTGTGACTCCAAGTTTAAGAATTGACCAATTTCTCAATTTTCTCAAGGCGAAAAAAAGCCCGAGTTCAGAATTGTGAACTCGGGCTCAAGAGAAAAAATTATTTAAATTTTCTACGGAACCCTAACAAGCCAAGTACAGTCAAAGTTAACCAACCTAGGCTACCACCTTGACGATCGACTTTCTCTGAGTCGGCACTACGAGTTTGAATATCAGCTTGAGTTTTACCAGCAATAGGAACAAGTTTAACCGCTACAACTTCTTCTACCGCATTAGATGACGCACCCCCACAGTATGAATTATGAGACGTTGTATCATACGGCTGGGCTGTACCACCAACAGTACACTTAATCGCAGTCGCCGAGATTACACCAGCATCGTTAATGTCAGTTGCATCGATGATTCTAAACTTGTTGTTTTCACCAGAAGCGTCACCATCATTGGTTAGATCGTCTAGCCACCAAGCTTTGCTCTCAAACAGCGCAATTCTTGATGCATCAGTGCCATTTGCTTGATACGGGTAAATAAAACCACGATGTCTACGTTCACTACCGTCAACTTCACGAGTCGTTTCCGCATCAATTTGGCCTACAAATTCATTGTAGTTATTTACTGCTTTAGCTTCGCCACTTGAGCCACTAAAGAAAATCCCGCCAGACAAGAAAGTTGCTGTTGGGTTTGTCGCATCCGTTACAACAAAGATCTTATTACCTGCACTACCATTCTCTGGCACATAACCATTACGCTTGGCATAACCAACAGCGAACAAGTTGTTGTTAATATCAGTCGCGACAGAGTTACTGTATCTCGCATCATCGTTAGACGAGCCTGACTTAACCTCTGCACCACTTACCTGCTTAGTCGTCCATGTCGCACTCGTTAGATCTAACGAATCACTCACAAAGACACTGGCATTCATGTCTTGTAGGTCGCCGTTACCATTTTCAGTATTATAGCCAACACCATAGAAAACAGAGTTTGATTCAACGATTGAGCGCATGCTGCCTTGAGCAAAATAATCACCTTCTTGAGCATTACCGCTGCGAATCCAATCGATTTCTTTGGTCGTAGTGTCATCCCAGATAGCCGCTTTAGAAGCAAAGGCCTTGTCTGGCTCAGATGTATCAGTCGGGTCAAACTCCTCAGATACACTACCTACATTGTAAACAGTGCCGTTACTTGCTGTAATCGCTTTCCATGCACGAGTTTCAGACGTACCAGTAGGTCCACTTGTCGTCGTATACAATGCATTGTTACGGATGTCGCCTTCAGACTTAACACCTAATGGTTTAGCATCATTATCTAAAGAGTTAATAACCGTGTTACGGCTTTCATATGTAGCACCACCTTCGATAAAGGCTTTAGCATTTACATGAGTAAGATCATTTCTTTCCTTGCTCCAAGTGTCGTTCCAACGATTTTGAGCCCAGCTTTCACATGTAGAGTATCTTAGCTCTCGATAACAATAGTTTTCGAAATCATCAAACTCTTGAATGTATTGAAATGGAGCATCCATTGCGAAAGGCACTTCTTCGCGATAGCTTACCGCTTCAACCGTATTGCGAGTTTCACCAGCCAATTTAAAGTCGTCACATGCAATCCCACCGACAGTATCGGTAGTAAAACAACTCTCTGTTCCAGAAACCGTCGCTGGCTGGATCGCTACACCAAAAATCTCAGATGCACCGGTAATCGAAGGCGTTACTTCAACGACCTTATACAGCGCAGCGTTGGCATTAGTTGCAGCCAAAACTAGAGCTGCAACTGTTGTTAATTTAAATTTAGTACAAGTCATTATTACTTCTTAACTTTCCTGTTGTAGTGCCTCGAGCTCTTCCCAGCGCTCAAATGCAACTTCAAGCTCCTGCTCTGTCGCAGTTAGCTTATCTAAAACTGGCTGTGTCTGCTCTACAGATTTCGAAAAGAAGCTTGGATCATTAACTTCTTCCTGAAGAGCTTCAATTTGTGTTTCCAATTCTTCTAAACGTTGTGGTAACGCTTCTAGCTCTCGCTGTAGCTTATACGATAACTTCTTAGGTTTAGCTTTAACTGGTGCAGTTTTGGGAGTTTCCTCAACTACTTTCGCTGGCTTTGATGGCTTTTCAACCTGTCGGTATTCAAGTGCCTGCTTTCTTTGCTGTTGCGCATCGTGATAGCCACCAACAAATTCTTCAATCACGCCGTTACCTTCGAAGATCCAACTTGTCATCACAGTATTATCTACAAACTGACGATCGTGGCTTACCAAAAGAAGCGTACCCTGATAGTTGGCAAGCAAATCTTCTAAAAGTTCCAAAGTTTCGATATCTAGATCGTTGGTTGGCTCATCGAGAATCAGCAAGTTGTTCGATTTAAGGAAAATACGAGCTAATAACAGACGGTTTTTCTCACCACCAGACAGCGCTTTAACAGGAGTACGAGCACGTTTAGGCGAGAATAAGAAATCTTGTAAGTAGCTAAGCGCATGACGCTCTCGTCCACCTACTGTGACTTCTTGCTTACCGTCAGCTAGGTTATCGATAACTGACTTCTCTGGGTCAAGGATCTCGCGGTATTGGTCAAAATAAGCCACTTCAAGCTTAGTACCGCAATGTAGACGACCTGAATCAGGTTTTAGCTGGTCAAGAAGCAACTTAAGAACGGTACTCTTACCACAACCATTCGGACCGATAAGAGCGATACGATCACCACGCATGATATTGAAGCTGAAGTCTTTAACAATCTCTTTGCCTTCGAAACCAAAGTTAATGTTCTCAGCTTCAAATACAATCTTACCTGAACGCTGAGCATCATCGATTTGGATAACCGCTTTGCCCTGCACTTCACGACGATTCAAACGCTCTTCACGTAGCTTCTTAAGCGCACGTACACGACCTTCGTTACGAGTACGACGAGCTTTGATACCCTGTCGAATCCATACTTCTTCCTGAGCGAGTTTTTTATCGAATTCAGCGTTCTGCATTTCTTCAACGCGAAGCGCTTCTTCTTTCTCAACTAGGTAATTTTCGTAATCACCAGGGAAAGAACTCAATTTACCGCGATCAAGGTCGACGATACGCGTAGCCATCGACTTAATGAACGCACGGTCGTGCGAGATAAAGATGATTGAACCACGGAAGTCTTTCAGGAAGCCTTCTAACCATTCAATAGTAGCAACATCCAAGTGGTTCGTCGGTTCGTCGAGTAGAAGCACGTCAGGGTCACACACAAGCGCACGAGCAAGAGCCGCTTTACGTTGCCAACCACCAGATAAGTCCGTCAGCTTAGTTTCGGCTGTCAGCTTTAAAGCACCTAGAACATTCGTTACACGGTCTTCAAAGCGCCATGCATTAGCGTGATCCAATTGTTCTTGTACACGAGTAAGACGGTTTAGGTTCTTTTCACTTGGGTCAGTCGCGATCAGATCCAGAAGATCATGATAGATCTTTAGCTGCTCGCCGATTTCAGCAAGACCACCAGCTACATAATCATAAACTGTGCCTTCTTCGTTACGCGGCGGATCTTGTTCCAAGCGAGACACAACCACATCTTGTGTAATTTGCATCTTGCCGTCATCCATGATGATGTTGCCAGAGAGGACTTTCATCAACGTAGACTTACCAGCACCGTTGCGCCCCACTAAACAAACACGCTCGTTTTCTTGCAGCGCGAAGTCTGCACGGTCTAATAGTGGGTGGTCGCCAAATGCTAACTGCCCATTATGAATTGTAAGTAATGCCATTCTTCTTTAACCAATCATTAAGTTCTAACAAGCCAAATGGCCAGTTAAGCTCTGAGTGTTGAGAACCGTCAGAGCTTTCAAATTTGAGCACCGGAATAGTGACCCCGTAACGGGAAAAGAGCTCATCATCGAATGCGATGTCGACAACATTGATATGATGGCTAATGTTTAACTGTTCCGTGAGTTGGAATGCCATCTCACATAGATGGCACCCTTCTGTACTGTAGAGAGTCAGCACTATATATCCTTATACAATCTCTTAACTACTTATGAGTAATCAACCAGCAGTTATGAATATGCTTATTGCGAGAGAAATCTAGTGGAAGTGTCTTCGCTGAGATGTTCTGAGCCTTAAGACCTAGTTCGTCTAGAGCTTCCAAGTCCATTTTGAAGTGACGCTTGTTGTTAGAGAACACAATCGTACCTTCCTCACGAAGCAGGCGTTTTAGGTTCTCCATCAATTGGATATGATCACGTTGAACATCGAAAGATTGATCCATACGCTTCGAGTTAGAGAACGTTGGTGGATCAATAAAGATCAGATCATAAGAACCCTGCTCTTTAGCCAGCCATTGTAGACAGTCAGCTTGAACAAATTGATGTTGACGACCGACACGTCCGTTAAGCTCCATGTTCTCTTTCGCCCACTCTAGGTAGGTATTCGACATGTCAACGGTGGTTGTAGAGCGTGCACCGCCCACAGCAGCGTGTACAGATGCACTACCTGTATACGCAAACAGGTTAAGGAAATCTTTGCCTGCTGCCATTTCACCGATACGACGACGAGTAATCTTATGATCAAGGAATAAACCTGTATCTAGGTAGTCGTGAAGGTTAACAATCAGCTTAACGCCATACTCATTTACTTCTAGGTTCGATGAATCTTGAGAAAGCTTCTGGTATTGAGAGCGCCCTTTTTGCTTCTGACGAACTTTCAGCACAACGTTATTGGCTTCAACGCGGGTCACTTGAATAGAAGCACGGATGATATCGGTTAGACGACGTTTTGCTTTCTCTTCCGGTACATCTTTAGGTGCAGCGTATTCTTGAATCACAAGGTGACCTGGGTATACGTCAATCGCTACATTGTACTCTGGTAAATCTGCATCATAGATACGGTAACAATCTAGTTGCTCTTTCTTAGCCCACTTGCCAATTTTGCCGATGTTCTTCTTGAGACGGTTCGCGAAATCAGGCGCAATCTGCTGTTCTTGTTGCTCTGCAGGACGCTCTGACATCGGACGATCTGAAATTGAGTAGTTCTTTTGGTGACACGGTAACGCACCATTGTTCAGTTTGAACTGTTTATCAGCACGCATACGTAAGCAGCTTAGTAACTCGTCTGAGCTAGAGAAGATAGATGCGTGACAACCACCAAACTCAGCTTTAAGCTGTGCGCCAAATGCCGTGTATAGTGCAATCAAGCCAGGCTCTGTGCCTAGACGCTCACCATAAGGTGGGTTTGATACAACCACGCCATTGTCGAATTCCGCAGGACGCTTAACAAGTGCAGCATCGCCTACTTCAAATTGAATTAAATCTTCAACACCGGCACGACGCGCATTGTCACGTGCAGTCTTGATCATTCGCTCATCGTTATCGTAACCGTAGAACTTACACTCGACTTTCTTAACACCACGGCGACCTTGAACATTCGCTTCTGATTTAACTTCAGCCCATAGCTCTGGTTCAAAATCTTCTAGAGCTTCGAAACACCATTTCTGACGCTTAACACCCGGAGCCATGTTCGCAGCCATCATTGCCGCTTCAATAACAAGCGTACCTGAACCACACATAGGATCTAAGAAAGGTTTTGTTGCATCCCAACCACTACGAAGAAGAATCGCTGCAGCCAGTGTTTCACGTAATGGTGCACGACCTGATTCAGGACGGTAGCCGCGTTGGTGAAGGCCGCTGCCGACCATATCCAAACCAAGAATCGCTTTGTCACGGTGTAGACGAACGTGAATACGAACATCTGGGTTTTCTTTACTAATAGAAGGACGAGGCAATGACTTCTTCTCGAAGCAATCAACGATAGCGTCTTTCACTTTCATCGCGCCGTATTGGCTGTTGCGGATTTCACGGTTAGTACCGTTGAAGTCAACCACAAAACGCTTAGAGCTATGGAATTGATTCACCCAGTTAACCGCAGTGGTCGATAGGTACAAATCCATGTCGTCCTGACAAGTGAATTCAGAAAGGACACGTACAAATCGAGAAGCCAAACGACTCCACAAACAACAACGATAAATTTGCTCATTGGTCGCTTTGAATTTAACACCTGCTTGAACAGGTTTTGCGTTTGTAATCCCTAGTTGGGTTAGTTCTTCAACTAATAAATTCTCAAGGCCGTTTGAGGTAACCGCTAGATATTGATTCATAGTGTTCTTTTATTGATAAAAATGAGCTCGATTATACCTGATTTTGTTACCAGAGCATCACTCTAAACTCGTCTTTTCATTGAATCTTTCGACTAACTGGCTAGCAAACACACAGTACTGAAGCGATCGCTTACCCAGTCCCCCTTACAGCATAAGACCTAACAAACCCAATGTTTTTACATCCAATTCTCGACCGAATCAACATTGTGAATTAATATTCACCTTAAAACTGGTATATACCAATGGGAAATGATGGGTGAAATTTAGCTACAAAAGAGCGAAAACAGGGAATAAAGAAGACTAAATTACACTTTTGAGGAATTAAATGAGGTGAAATTAACGTAAAAAAAATTGTCTTAACTTCACTATTTTGATGGTTAGCGAGTGATGCATTTATCAGGATGAGGGTTTTTAGGCACAAAAAAATCGGCTATTAAGCCGATTATTTGGAAGGTTTGGTGAGGTTGTTCTGTGCGACGTATGGCGAAATGATGTATTAAACTTGGGTTAGCCTACCATCGCAATATGATGAGATTGATGCAGAATTGCGTTAGCATCAAGCATTCTATCGTGCATCACCTTGATTGAGTCGCCAAAGCGTAATCCTTTTGAAGGAGTCAGTAGGAACTCTTCTAGATCTACAAATGCGCATAAGCTCGCACACTCGCCCACCTCTAACACGATGAAGTAACCAAGGCTATGCTCGTTATTCATTTGTACAATATCCCCTTCCTGAGGATACTCATGGCCTGCACCTTGAGGTGCAAAGAACCAACTCTTTGGTTGTACAGGCTTGTGGAAACGCTTCGCAGCCACGCAGTAAAGCGCTAGTTCTGCTTGGCGAGGCTCAGATAGCTCTAAGCCAGAAATTTGTTCTTTGAAGGTTTGGTATGAGGATGCGTCATCAACGGTGAATTCATTATCTCGAAACGCGCAGTCCACCAGCTTATTGCGGACCAGATTCGTTTTGAAAATCATATCCTCTCCGAGGTTTAGCATTAATGAACATTGCTGCTCATCGTAATACCAACTCCATGTATCGCTAGGTTTAAGCATCATTTCGTCTCACACTGTTGAACCATTCCATTAGGTAAAACGCAAAATTACCTTCAATTGCAGTAATTTTACTGAGCAATAGGCAAAAAAAAAGAGGAAATGAATTCCTCTTTCTTATCGCTTTTCTCTACAACTCAGGGAGTTACAGTGTCTCTTTTAGTAAGACGATGTCAGTTTATAGATACTTCTATAATATCGATGCTCTATAACGACCATAGTTTACAAACTACAGGTTTTTGACAATGTCAGCTACAAGGCGTGGACCTTTGTAGATAAAGCCAGAGTAAACCTGAACAAGCTTAGCGCCTGCCATCATTTTCTCTTTTGCAGCAACATAAGAGTCAACGCCACCTACCCCGATGATCGGCAGTTGGTCACCTAGCTCTTGGTGAAGTTTACGAACTACTTCAGTACTACGAGATTGAACTGGACGTCCACTTAGGCCACCGGCTTCGTCACAGTGTTTCATGCCTTCGACAATTGAACGATCCAATGTCGTGTTTGTTGCGATCACCCCATCGATCTTATTTTTGATCAATGATTCGCAAATTTGGCTGATTTCGTCGTCACTTAGATCCGGCGCAATCTTAAGAGCTAGAGGAACATACTTACCATGCTTCTCTTCTAGTTCAGCTTGTTTTGCTTTCAGCTCAGACAGCAAATCATCAAGTGCTTCGCCGTATTGTAGAGAACGTAGCCCTGGTGTGTTTGGTGAAGAGATATTTACCGCAATGTAACCCGCGTATTGGTATACCTTCTCCATACAGATCAAGTAATCTTCTGCGCCCTTTTCAATTGGCGTGTCTTTATTTTTACCAATGTTGATGCCCAAGATGCCGTCGTAGTTTGACTTCTTAACATTCTCAACCAGGTTATCTACGCCTAGGTTGTTGAAACCCATGCGGTTAATGATACCTTCAGCTTCAACAAGACGAAATAAACGAGGTTTATCGTTACCCGCTTGTGGACGTGGAGTCACAGTCCCTACTTCTACAAAGCCAAAACCCATCGCGCCAAATGCATCAATACATTCGCCGTTTTTATCTAGGCCAGCCGCAAGGCCAACTGGGTTTTTAAAAGTAAGACCCATGCATTCTACAGGTCGATGAGGTAATTGTTGGCGATACAAAAGATCAATGGGAGTGCCGGTAAAGCGTTTGAAATTTTGAATTGCAAGATCATGTGCCTTTTCGGCATCAAGTTGGAAAAAGCCAGTTCTGGCTAGACGGTAAAGCATTGTGCCTCCGATAGAAAAAAGCCCCGTGTAAACGGGGCGATATTATTTACTTATTTACCCAACTATTCAATCTATTACTGTCTGTAAGGGTAAGATAATCGAGTTTGCTAACGAATGAGCTTCTTTATTAAGCAAACGTTACCGTTATCTAGGCAGTCAGCACTCTTTAATTCACCGTCCAGTGAATCGGTTTGAGACATTGTGAATTTACGGCTACTCACTTTCCAGGGTAAGCAATCATAATCCGAAACGAAAAAGGCAGACCAAATGGCCTGCCCTTAAATCGTTTTACTTGAGTCTAGTCGTTAGTCTTTCGACATGCAGTTTAGATTCAGTAGCATCAATTCGCGCAACGCAACTGAGAACTTAGCAAACTCGTGAACAGAACCCACTTTGAATTCGTTCAGGATACTTTCCCAACGATGTAGAGAAACAGAATTGCTTTCCATCCAATCGTCGAGCGCTTTGATCACATCAAGATCCGAACCACAACCGCAGTTAAGTACTTGACCTGTTAATTGACGTTGCTGCCAATCCAGATCTTCTCTGAATGCAGCGCGTGCCAATGCTTGCCAATTGTTGTCGACGGCTTGGCCATTGATCTGCTTCAAGAACCAGTGCAGAGACAGACGGTCGCCAAGGTTGAAGTAAAGCTTAGATGCTTGCTGTACTGTTTTACCCGTTTCACGGGCCACTGTGGATATATCCAGTGCTGAATACAAGCTAGACAGACGAGCTACTGAATTCGCCAATTCTGCTGTAACGCCTTGGTCAATCCATACTTGCGCCATTGCTTGATGCTCTTCTACTTCTGAAGCAACCAGATTTTCATCCAGTTTCTCAGTAATAGCTACTACATCGCCTTGGTAAAGTTCAACCAGTGCTTTCACAGATTGTTTGCCAGTACGGTTTCTTAGTAACCAGCGTGTTAAACGGCGTAGTGTACGACGTACATGGTACAGCAACTCATATTGAGCTTCTGAGCTAGAGATATTGTCCAGTTCACGGATGCTCTTAAGCACTTGACCCAAACCATAGATTTCACGTGATGCCGCGTAAGCATTCGCAATATCGACAATGTTTGCGCCCGTCTCTTCTTGTAGACGAGTGATGAAGTTACAGCCCATTTCGTTAACCATTTGGTTAGCAAGAGCCGTCGCAATGATCTCTGCACGCAGTGGATGGTTATCCATGTGTTGAGAATAGTTACGGCGTAACTCTGTTGGGAAGTATTGCATCAATTGTTGCGCATGGAACTCATCATTCGCAATATCGTCACTCACAAGATCTTCTTTTAGAACCATCTTACCGTAAGCAATCAATACTGATAGCTCTGGTCGCGTCAGGCCTTGACCTTGTTTCTCACGCTCTAGCAGAGTTTCATCATCTGGGATGTATTCCAAACCACGATCCAGATACCCTGCTTTCTCCATAGTATGAATGAAGCGGATTTGCTCTTTAACTAAACTCACGCCTTGGTGTTCAGTTACCGAAATAGATTCAGCTTGGCAGTACGCGTCATCAAGAACGATTTCACCAACTTCATCTTCCATTGACTCAAGCACTTGGTTACGTTGCTTAACAGTGAGATCACCATTAGACACCAAGCCGTTCAAGAAGATCTTAATGTTCACTTCGTTATCTGAACAGTCAACACCACCCACGTTATCAACGAAGTCTGTGTTCACTCGGCCGCCAGTAAGCGCGTATTCAATACGACCCAATTGAGTCATACCCAAGTTACCGCCTTCACCAACAACTTTTGCTTTCAAATCGCCGCCATTGATACGCAACACGTCATTAGCACGGTCGCCAACATCAGTGTGAGTTTCACTAGAAGACTTAACGTAAGTACCGATGCCACCATTCCAAAGTAGATCAACTTCCATAGACAAGATCGCTTTGATCAGATCATTTGGCGCCATTGATGCTTTCTTGGTACCCAGCATTTTCTGAATTTCAGGTGTTAGAGAGATAGACTTCGCTCGACGAGAGAAGATGCCACCACCCTGAGAAATCAGTTCTTTGTTATAATCTTCCCAGCTTGAGCGAGGTAGATTGAACAAACGATCACGCTCTACCCAGCTTGATGCTGAATCTGGATTCGGATCAATGAAGATGTGCATGTGGTTAAATGCCGCTTGTAGACGGATGTGCTTAGATAGCAGCATACCGTTACCAAATACGTCACCCGCCATATCACCAACACCGATAGCAGTGAAGTCTGTTGTCTGACAGTTAATGCCCATTTCACGGAAGTGACGCTTAACCGATTCCCAACCACCTTTTGCTGTGATACCCATCGCTTTGTGGTCGTAACCGTTAGAGCCACCCGAAGCGAACGCATCACCTAACCAGAAGTTGTACTCTTCAGATACTGAGTTCGCTAAGTCAGAGAACGTTGCTGTACCTTTATCAGCTGCAACAACCAAGTACGGGTCATCTTCATCATGACGAACCACGCTCTTAGGTGGGATAACCTCACCTTCAATAATGTTGTCTGAAACGTCTAGTAGTGCACGGATGAAGCGCTTGTAACAGCGTTGACCTTCAGCAAAGATTTCATCACGGCCAGACATAGTGTGCTGACGTTTACAAACGAAACCACCTTTTGCACCAACAGGTACAATTACCGTGTTCTTAACTTGTTGTGCTTTAACTAGGCCCAGAATCTCAGTACGGAAATCTTCTTGACGATCTGACCAACGAAGACCACCACGAGCCACTTTACCGCCACGTAGGTGAACACCTTCAATGTCCGGTGCGTAGACGAAGATCTCAAACGCAGGGACTGGTGCCGGAATATCTGGAATCTCGCTTGGTCTCATTTTCAGAGCCAACCAAGGCTTAGCTTGCTTGTTCTCATCCACTTGGTAGTAGTTAGTACGAAGCGTTGCTGTGATCATCTCCATGTAGCGACGAATAATACGATCATCATCCAAGCTTTCTACATGATCGAGCTGTTCAGTGATCTTCTTGATAAGATCTTGTTGACCTTTTGCGCTGCCCTTCAATTTAGGGTCAAAACGCTTGCCGAATAGGCTCACTAACCCTTTCGCTAACTCTGGGTAATGAGACAATGTGTCTTCAATGTATTGTTGACTGAATGGGAAGCCCACTTGACGCATGTAACGAGCATAAGCACGCAAAATAGAAATTTCACGACCAGAAAGACCCGCGCCCAATACCAAACGGTTGAAACCATCGCTGTCTAGCTCACCCGCCCAAATTGCTGCGAATGCTTGTTGGAAAAGATCGCGAGCTTCACGAAGATCAATTGTTTGGTCGCTCTTATGAAGCATTGAGAAATCTAAGATCCAATAGGTTGTCCCGTTGGTCTTACGCACTTCGTATGGCGACTCACCGATTACGCGTAGGCCAAAGTTTTCAAGCATTGGCATCACATCAGAAAGGTGAATTGGCTCTGCACTGTGGTAGAACAGTTTTAAGCGAACCGCTTTTGAGTCTGCAGCTTCTTCTTGTGGACGGTAGAAAAGCATACCAAGTTTGTTGTCTTCACTCAGTGCTTCTAAACGTTCGATGTCTGCTACGGCAGAACCTGGCATCATGTCTTCTTTGTACGAACGTGGGAATGCACGCATGTACTCTTTCGACAATGGAAGCCCTTTACTCTCACCAAAGTTTGCAATGATTGATTCAGATAGACGGTCATCCCACGTAGACGATACTTCCATTAAATTTTGCTCAATTGTTTTCACGTCCACATCCATGTTGTTGTTATCAACACGAACAATATAGTGCGTTCTTGCCAGAGGACTCTCAGAGAAGTACGTTGTAAATTCTACTTCTTCTTCACACCCAAAGTACTGCTTCAAAATGCGCTGTGTTTGGCGACGAAGTTCAGTGTTGTAACGATCTTTTGTTACGTAAACCATACAGCTAAAGAAACGGCCAAACGGGTCTTTGCGAACGAACAGACGCAGAAGATCACGATCTTGCATCTGTACGACACCCGTACCCACTTCAAGCAGCTCTTCTTCTCGAGCTTGAAGCAGTTCATCACGTGGGTAGTTTTCAAGAATGTTGTGCAGAGCTTTGTAAGAGTATGAACCCTCACGATAACCACTCGCGTTTAAGATACGCTCTACTTTCTCACGAACTAGAGGAATCGTTTCAACGGTTTGGTTATAAACAGCAGAAGTGTAAAGACCAGTGAAACGGTGCTCACCAATTACCTTGCCGTTCTTATCGAATTTCTTAATACCGATGTAGTCATTGTAAGCTGGGCGGTGAATGCGTGAAGCCGTGTTGCCCTTTGTTACGATAAGTACATACGGTTTTTTTGCTTCTAAACGCGCCGAGTCAGAAAACTCAGATAACTTAACGTTACGTACACGATCTGAATTCGCAAACAAACCAAGACCTTGCTCCTTGGTCGGTTGCAGCTCAGTATCGCCGTTAACTGAAACTAGGTCATATTCCTTATAACCCATAAAGGTAAAGTTGTGTTCACCTAACCAACGAAGAAACGCCAACGTCTCATCAAAACGTTGACCATCTACTGGAATGCTTTCTTTTTGCTGTTCAACTTGGTCAGTGACTTCTTTCAGCTTTTCAACCATCGTTAACCAGTCGTTAACCACTAGGCTAGTGTCAGTGAAAATGTCTAGAAGCTCTGTCTTAAGCGCCGTCATTTCTGCTTTGCTACTTAGACGGTCAACCTCGATGTGGAACAAAGATTGGAAAACACCTTCACCACTGCTCACACCCACTACACTTCCCGAATCAGAGCGAGAGATTTGCGTTGGGTTATGCAGCATAAGGTGAGAAGAAAGGTCTAGGCGAGTCAGTGCCATTTTTACAGAATCAACAAGGAAAGGACTATCCGGTACCACTATCTCAACGATAGTGTGAGTGGACTGCCAACCTTGACGACTTACCGTCGGGTTGAAAACGCGTACTGAGATTTCGTCAGCTTTCTTTTCGTTGATGTGGTGCCATAAACTAACTACAGCACCATATAAATCGGATTCATTTCTCTGAGTCAGGTCGTCATGAGAAACGTTACTAAACAAGTGTTGAGCAAGTTGAGTTACGAGAGGTCGATGAGCAAGGTCAAGTTTGTCTTGAATCAGCTTGTAAACTTTTTCAAGTAAAACTGGAACCACAGTTTCACGTGCGGTCATAGTCACACTCCACAATTAGAATTATATTTTATTATTAGGGGTATCACTTAATCTGGCGTTTGAATCGCGCTTTTGAACACTTTTCTACTAACGAGTTAAGCAAAGGTAATGCATTCATTTATTGTAAAAGCATTATTGAAAAATGGTTAATTGTTTTGGAGGTGGTAAGAGGTGAAATGTTTGATTATGTGATTAAGATTCCTTTTAACTCACTAGGCATGCCAAGCTTTACAGAGCTTCTAACTTAATAAACTTATTTTTTTGGTCAGTTGTCAGCCTAAATTGCCCTCTAACCCCTATTTGTGTAAGAAAAGGTCTGAATCGAGTTGCAGGTAACTGAATGCGCAATCCTGTTGTTGTCATTACTTGTACTTTACTTGCCGCACCAGAATAACTGGCCAAAAACTGCTGATATGAGATGTTAAGTTGGAAAATATAGTGATTCATGCGATGCCTGTATAAATATACAGTGCCAGTGTTTTTTGGCACTTAACGATGTCTGACAGTGAGACTGAGCTTGAAACTGTTCTAGCTTATCGAAAATTCGATGAGCCAGAAACAAAAAATCAGTGGCAGATATTCTCTACCACTGATGACTTTTCTTTGTAAGTAAACAGTTTGTAAGTAAACCGTTAGCCTTGAGAACGCTTAACTTAAACTTCTAGTGCTTTCGTTACTTTCTCAAATAAGTCTTTTGCTAAGTTATCCATGTTCTTCAATGTCTCAAGTTCCTGCTTGATAAGAACTTGGCGATCATCATCATACTTGCGGAATTTAAGCAGTGGATCAATCAGACGTGAAGCCACTTGCGGGTTACTGCTGTTTAGCTCACGTAAGATCTCGCCAGCAAATGCGTAGCCCTGACCAGACTTGTCGTGAAATTGAACCGGGTTCATGTTTAAGAACGAACCGACCAAGTTACGAGTACGGTTTGGGTTCTTTAAGCTGAACGCCTGGTGCGACATCGATGCTTTGATCACTTCAAGGGCATTTGAACTTGGATTTGTACCTTGCAATGCAAACCACTTATCCATAACAAGACCATCGTGTTTCCACTTGTCACTGTAATCCGCCATCAAGGTTTCACGACATGCTAGTTGGGCACTGTTTGCCGCACCCATTGCTGCCATCGTATCTGTCATGTTATTCGCTTGTTGGTACATCGCAACAACCAAGTCATTACCCTGCTCAGTGTGAGCTAAGTAACTTAGGCAAACTTTACGTAGAGTACGCTTACCAATCGAATCGTGATCGATCGTGTATTCTGTTAGAGCGTGGCTGTGATAAACAGCCGCTAACTCGTCTTCAAGTTCTGCAGCTAGTGTTACTTTCATCGAGTTAAGGACCGATGCGATCGCATCAATATCAACACGCTCGTACCAACCCGATACTTCATTGTGGCTTGGCAGTGAAAGCATTTCTGCAATAAACGCAGGCTCTAGTGAATCGCTCAGCAGTACGCCACGGAATGCGTCAACAACAGAATCAGAAAGCTCAAACGCTTGACCCTGTTTAACCTTCTCCACGTTACTGCGGATGTACTTCGCTAATAGCATTTGACCCGCATCCCAACGAGAGAACTCATTGCGAGCATTCACCATCAAGAAGATCAGCTCTTCATCTGAATAGTCGTATTCCAATTTCACTGGCGCAGAAAATTCACGAAGTAATGATGGGATCGGTTGTTCCGCAACGTTTTCAAACACGAAAGTTTGTTCCGCTTCTTTCACGTCTAACACGTTATGAACTGGCTCACCGTTACATTGTAACTCAACAACATCACCCGACGCAGTGTACAACTCGATATCTAGAGGGATATGCAAAGCCTGCTTTTCAGCTTGTTCGTGAGTTGGCGCCGTTACTTGACGAGTTGTTAATGTGTACTGTTTCTTCTCTGCGTCGTAATGGCTTTCAACAGATAGCGTCGGCGTACCAGACTGGCTGTACCATAAACGGAACTGAGACAGATCAACACCCGATGCATCTTCCATTGCGGCAACAAAATCTTCACACGTTGCTGCCGTGCCATCGTGACGTTCGAAGTACAGTTTCATGCCTTTTTGGAAACCGTCTTCACCCAACAATGTGTGGATCATACGGATCACTTCACTGCCCTTTTCGTACACGGTCAATGTATAGAAGTTATTCATTTCTATCACTTTTTCAGGACGAATTGGGTGAGACATTGGGCTTGCATCTTCGGCAAATTGTGGACCGCGAATGATACGCACATTGTTGATACGGTTTACTGCGCGAGAGCCAAGATCCGATGAGAACTCTTGGTCACGGAATACCGTTAGACCTTCTTTCAAACTTAACTGGAACCAATCACGACAAGTCACTCGGTTACCTGTCCAGTTATGGAAGTATTCATGGCCAATTACCGCTTCAATACCTAAGTAATCGGTATCCGTTGCGGTTTGGTCGTTCGCCAAAACAAACTTAGAGTTAAATACGTTCAAGCCTTTGTTTTCCATCGCACCCATGTTGAAGAAATCTACCGCGACGATCATGTAGATATCTAGGTCGTACTCTAAGTTGAAACGCTCTTCATCCCACTTCATTGAATTAATCAAGGACACCATTGCATGGTTTGCACGATCTAGGTTGCCTTTATCAACAAAGATTTCTAGGTCAACTTTGCGACCCGATTTCGTGGTGTATGCGTCACGAAGTACATCGAAGTCACCGGCTACGAGTGCAAACAAGTACGCTGGTTTTGGATGCGGGTCTTGCCATTTCACCCAATGACGACCATTTTCTGCCTCGCCTTCATCAACACGGTTACCGTTACTTAATAAGAACGGGTTCTCTGCTTTGTCGGCGATAACTGTTGTTGTGAATTTCGCCAACACATCTGGACGGTCCATGTAGTAAGTAATACGACGGAAACCTTCGGCTTCACACTGAGTACAGAAAGCGCCGCCTGACTTGTATAAACCTTCTAGTGCACTGTTACCTTCTGGGTTCACTTCAGTAACGATGGTTAACGTAAACTCCTTCGGAAGATCAGTTAACGTTAGTTGAGTTTCAGACTGCTCGTATTGCGTCCACTCATTGCCTTCAACCAACACAGAAACCAACTTCAAGCCTTCACCATCCAGTACTAATGTTGAGCTGTCTTTTTCTTGCTTAACACTAGACACCGCCGTAACGATGGATGCTGAATCGTACAAATCGAAAGTAAGATCGATTTCAGAAATAGTGTGAGATGGTGATTGATAATCTTTACGATACTTGGCTTGAGGTGTATGTGCCATGACGAGTTCCTTTTGATCGTTATACGTAATAATTTTTTAACTGTATATATCTAAAGGTTGATCGCCAATAAAACAAGGGGAATATTAAAAAAAGGAGGCATTGTAGGAAAATGCCTCCATGTTTTGCTATTTTATCAATCAAATCAGACAGGAACGACTAATAAATGAACTGTGCACAATATTATCAACGAGTACCACTTTACGTCTAAAACTCACGATTATCGGATGCGATTCAGCACCGCAAACATATCTCCCTCTTCACCTTGTAGCGTTAACACATCGCTGTTCAGTGTATATCGAGTGCCGTGTTCACCGTTTTCATAAAGTAACACTAGTTGGTCGCCTTCGGTGTAATACACCCCGCGACGAATAACTTCGCCACCTTCTTCATCAGACACGCGGAACATGAAGATAAAGTCAGGCTGCAAAACCAAATCCATTTTTTGGATGTTACTCGCTCTTAAATCGCTACCCGATAGCTCAGCGCTAGACCAAATACCCGCCAGTGCATTGGGTAATGCTTTAGTAAACATCACACCATTAAGATTCAGCATATTATGGTTACTGCTGTACGCGTAAACCTGAGGCTCAGAAGTATTCAAACCTAAAATAATGGTGTCTTCATTGGCGTTATACAAACCTTCCCAATGATCCACACTGTAGTCTTTCTTTTGAATATCGATAGTGAATGAGTAATTTGAATCGAGAGTGAGTTTGATTGCTCTAAAGTTTTCAGTGCCTTGCTCAGGATCTGGATTCATCAAATACCAATCGCCAAGCAACAGAGGAAGGTCAAAATGAGATAGATTACTATCACTTTTTGATTGTTGGCTGCTCGAAGCGACCTCGCTCCCAAAAGCAACAAAACTTAAACAAGATAAAATTAGTAGAATCCATTTCATACGCGCCCCCTCGTTTTCTTTAAGCTTAGGCACGTAATGATTAGAAAGCGAAAAAATATGATCCAAGTCACTAAATTTTAAATGCGAAGTAACTTAAATGTCATTATTTACCAAACAGAAATCTAGAAAACTCACAGGGCATTCCCTTACTAACTAGCAATAAAAACCAAAAGAAACATATAGATAAAGATACATCAGACCGAACAGATACAAAAAAAGCGAGCCAAAGCTCGCTTTTTAATTTCAACAGGCGGTAAGCCTATTTCTTTATCATATCTAGCATGATTGCAACCGACTCATCAAGATAAGCGTCAGGGGCTTCATAGTCGTTCGGAACATCGTCCAACGTTTTGAAAGGCTCTAACTTAGCGACTTTTTGACGTTGATTAATACGTTCTAAACGAAGTGCTTCCGCATCATCACTCTCTTGCTGGCGAACCTTTTCATTCAGAGAAAGTTCGTTGTCGTCTTTATCCGCCTTATACTTTTCAATATCTTGCGCAATAAAGCCGAATTCCATGTCTGTCGCGATACGAGCTTGGTGTTTAGCCGTTAACGCCGCGATTTCCTCATCGTTACGCTGTAACACAGAGTACTTCGCTTTGTCGATGCTATCCCAAGGTAGTGCATTATCTTCAACACTTTCACCTGTATCTGCTGGATCAATCGGCGTTGGGTATGCAATATCAGGAACTACCCCTTTGTTTTGCGTACTACCACCATTGATACGGTAGAATTTTTGGATTGTGTATTGAACATAGCCTAACTCTTTATCGAACAAGTCATAGATATGATTCAAAGAACGATGCTGTTGTACCGTTCCTTTACCGAAAGAGTTCTCACCCAGGATTATCGCACGACCATAGTCTTGCATTGCAGCGGCAAAGATCTCAGATGCTGATGCACTGTAACGATTCACCAATACCGTTAACGGACCTTGGTAGCTGATCTTACCATCGGTGTCACTGTTCACTTTGACACGACCATAGCTATCACGAACTTGGACAACAGGTCCCTCTTTGATAAATAGACCAGAGAGTTCCGTTGCTTCGGTAAGTGCACCACCACCGTTATTACGAAGATCGACAATGATACCCTCGACACCTTGCTCTTTGAGCTCAGTGATCAGTTTGTCGGTATCTTTAGAAAGGCCAACGTAGAAACTTGGCACTTCTAGTACACCAATCTTCTTGCCATCTTTCTCGATAACTTCTGATTTAACAGCACGGTCTTCTAGACGAATCTTATCACGAACAATTGTGACAACGTGACTTTTTGCATCTTTACCATCAGGTAAGATCTGCAGCTTCACTTTAGTCCCTTTCGGGCCTTTAATAAGTTGTACTACATCGTCTAAGCGCCAGCCGATAACATCAACAATCTCTTCTCCATCTTGACCAACGCCAACAATACGATCGCCATCGCTCAATTGTTTACTGTTTGACGCAGGGCCACCAGCAACTAAAGAACGGATAACGGTGTAGTCGTCTGTCATTTGAAGCACAGCACCAATCCCTTCTAGAGAAAGATTCATCTCAGATTGGAATTGCTCTGCATTTCTTGGAGAAAGGTAGCTAGTGTGAGGATCGACCTCTCGTGCAAATGCGTTCATGTAGATCTGGAAAGCATCTTCATTATGCGATTGCGTAATACGCTTCATCGCATTGTTGTAACGCTTTTCCAAAACTTCTTGAATCTCTGGCCACTCTTTACCAGTTAGTTTTAGATTCAACGCATCGTATTTAACGCGTTTTCTCCAAAGCTCATTCACTTCAGCGATATCTTTCGGCCACGCTGCTTCACTACGATTAAGTTCGATAGTTTCATCGGTATCAAACTTGATTTCAGTATCGAGCAACGACAATGCATACTGGAAACGTTCAAAACGCTTCTGCATAGACAAATTGTAAACATCGAAAGCAATCTGGTTATTGCCTGCTTTTAACTGGTCATCTATTTGCTTCGATGCCGCAGAGAAAGAGTCAATATCAGCTTGGGTGAAGATATTACGATTGTAATCCAGCATCTCTAAATAACGATTAAAGATAGCTTGAGAGAAATCGTCGTTGAGATTGAAGTGTTTATAATGGGAACGAGTAAATCGAGAAGTAACACGTTTACTAGCAGTTTCGTGTTGGACCTCAGGAGCGAGTAGAGGTAAATCGTCCTGATCTAATTTGGCTTCAAGAGCCTGAGCTGAAGCTGCTAGCAAAAAGCTAGCAGCAATCAGTGTCAATTTTGAACGGCATTTCATGCGTAGGAGTATCTCCTTTAAGCGCGCAAGTGCTCCGCTTTAACAACCATTTGTAGGCCGTTTGCTAACTGAACACGTACATCTTCCTTATTGATTTCAACAATGGTCGCAGCCATGTTTCCTTTACCCATGTTCACATTTACTTCTTTGCCAGCGATGAATTCGTCAGCGTTCAAAGCGCGTGTTTCTACAGGCTTTTCTACTTTTGGTGCTTTAGGCGCTTGGCGACGAGGCTGTGGAGCTTTCTTCGCCTTAGGTTTCGCTTTGCCTTCTTCGCGAGCTTTTTGTGCTTGCTCTTTACGACGAGCCTGAACTTTAGCTTTGCTTTCTGCAAGTGTAGCTTTAGCGTGCTCAACGTGCTCTTCTTCTAGTGTGCCACACGCGTTGCCGTCTAGGTCAACACGCTCTGCACCAGCTTTTACGCCGTGCAGGTAACGCCATGATGATGTGTACTGTCTTAACGCTGCACGAAGCTGAGTCTTACTTACTTTTTCGTCTTCATTTAGACGTTCAGCAAGATCTTGAAAAATACCAATTTTAAGTGGCTTCGCTTCACCTTCTAAAGTAAAGCATTTAGGGAAACATTCAGCAATATATGCGATAACTTCTTTGCTGTTTTTTAACTTTTCAGTGTTTTCCATGTGGGTTCCTGGTTTTTGCGGTTTTCCGCGAGCATTAAGAAAATATTTTTACGTATTATAGAGAGATGCTTGGGAAAAACCACAGTAAGAGAATAATTTATGCCTTGTTCGCGTGCGAATTAAGCAGCTTTTCCACTTCAGCCATGAAAAACGTCAGTCCTTCCTCGTCAATTTCGCTAAATCGACCAACATTTGGGCTATCGATATCCAGTACGCCTGCTATTTTTCCATCAATCGTAAACGGAATCACAATTTCTGAGTTACTTGCCGCGTCACAAGCAATGTGACCTTCGAACTCATGCACGTCGTATATACGTTGAACGGTGTTTGTCGAAACCGCAGTTCCGCATACACCACGACCGACAGGAATACGTACACATGCAGGCTTACCCTGAAATGGACCAAGAACCAATTCATCGCCTTTCATTAAGTAAAAGCCTGCCCAGTTCAGATCGTCAAGTTCCATCGACAGTAATGCACTGATATTTGACAAATTTGCGATCATATCGGTTTCTGATTCGATTAATGCAACAGCTTGTTTGGTTAAGCGATGGTAATGTTCTATTTTCATATTAACTTCCAATTAAATTGAGACTTCCATTATTAAGAGAACACAGTAGAATGCGACCACCCACCTAAATAGGACTTATTCTCATTAAAATGACCAATTCAGATGACACTATTAGCCGTTCTTGGTTGATAACTCAAGTAAAAAAACACAAGTCCAAACTGGTGTTTGCCAACATCATCGCCGTACTCGCGACATTAATTAGCGTCCCTATCCCACTACTTATGCCACTGATGGTAGATGAGGTACTTCTCGACAAGCCAGCATCTGGGCTTGAGATGATGAACCATCTATTGCCAACCTCAATGCAAACCCCTACCGGCTATATTGCATTAACCCTATTACTTGTCATTTTGATGCGTACCGTCAGCCAAGGGCTTAACATCCTTCAAGGGCGTCAGTTCACTCTAGTCTCTAAAACCATCACTTATAAAATGCGCAGCAAAATGATCGACAAACTCGGTCGCATCAGCATCAGACAATACGAGACAAAAGGCAGTGGCGGCATTAATGCTCACTTAATCACAGACATAGAGACCATCGATAAGTTTATTGGTTCAACACTGTCTAAATTCATTATCAGCTTTTTAACTGTGTTCGGCACCGCTATCGTTTTGTTGTGGCTTGAGTGGCGCTTAGGGCTGTTCATTTTACTGGTCAATCCTGTTGTCATTTACTTCTCACGTAAACTAGGCAGTAAAGTTAAGTACCTAAAGAAACACGAGAACCAATCGTTTGAACGTTTTCAGAACCGATTAGTTGAAACACTAGATGGCATCTATCAACTGCGTGCAGCTAACAAAGAACGTATTTTCCTTGATGAACTCAAAGTTCAAGCAAACCAAGTAAGAATCGATGCTGACAAATATGCATGGCAATCAGAAGCCGCTGGTCGAGTTTCTTTTCTACTCTTCTTATTAGGTTTTGAACTGTTTCGCGCGGTAGCGATGCTAATGGTGTTGTTCAGTGACTTAACCATTGGTCAAATCTTTGCTGTATTCGGCTACTTGTGGTTTATGTTAGGCCCAGTACAAGAACTGCTCGGTATTCAATTCTCTTGGTATAGCGCTAAAGCAGCGCTACAACGTATAAACGATCTTCTACAACTAGAAGAAGAGAAACGCCCAGTCAGCAAGGTGAACCCATTCAATGACGAAGAAGAAGTGACGGTCGATATTGATAACGTTACATTCTCTTACACATTAGAAAACACTGTTTTAAATAACCTCTCGCTGCACATACCTGCTGGTAAAAAAGTGGCATTGGTTGGGGCGAGTGGTGGCGGTAAATCCACGCTAATCCAATTGCTGATTGGGGTTTATCAAGCTGACTCGGGATGTATTCGCTACAACGGTGAAACCACCGATGACATCAGTTTTGATATTATACGCAATCAAATTGCTGTTGTTTTACAACAACCTATACTCTTCAACGATACATTAAGGCATAATCTGACCCTTGGCGCTGACTACGACGAAATGTCGTTGTGGCGTGCGCTTGAAGTCTCTCAAATGCAAGACGTGATCAAGCAGTTAAGTAACGGCTTAGATACACAAATTGGTAGGAACGGGGTTCGCCTCTCAGGTGGCCAGCGACAACGTCTAGCCATTGCTCGTATGGTGCTGAGCAACCCTAAGTTTGTTATTCTTGATGAAGCAACATCAGCATTAGATACGGCAACAGAGTCTGCACTGCATAAAGCGTTGAGTGAGTTTTTGAAAGACCGCACAACTTTAATCGTGGCTCATCGCTTATCAGCGGTGAAACAAGCCGATCTAATCTATGTTTTAGAAGATGGACAAGTCACACAGACGGGAACACATGGTGAACTGGTTGAACAACAAGGACTTTATCAAACACTCTATGGCAGTGTGCAATCGCACGCCTGATAGCTATTGTCCTAACCATAAACACCACACTTCTAAACTGACACACAAATCAATATGGGAGGTCGCGTGACCTCCCCATCTGTAACCCAAGGTTTATCTACGACCAAGCATCAAAGCGACAGCAGCTCTGTTCGTTTGTGTCAGGGCTGTGAGCTTCCTATCGACAAGGTGGACATCCCACTAGGAAAATCCGCCTACTGCCCAAGGTGCGGTACCCAACTTTACCGAGGTGGCACCCCTAGCCTTTCTGGAAACCTAGCAATCGCGATAACCTGCTTGTTGCTGTTTATCCCATCTCACTTTTTCGATTTCATTAGCATTCGTCTTATTGGGGTGATGATTCCCGCTACGCTGCCATCCGGCGTATTTACCTTGATGAATGAAGGTTTCCCACTGCTCGGCTTACTTATCCTATTCTGTAGTTCAATTGCGCCGTTGCTCGTTTGTAGTTCTGTATTAATCAGCCACTTCTCGCTTCGTTTTGGCTTCTTTACACCATTTCGCTACTCGTTGGTTATCATTCAAACCTTAAAGCATTGGATGATGTTGGATGTGTTCTTAGTCAGCGTGGCAATCTCCTGTTTTAAGCTGCAAGACTACTCTGACATTTTTGTTGGTCCCGGTTTGATTGGCCTGATCTTACTCCAGCTATTTAGCGTGCTACTGGTGAGCCGAATTAGTGTTCGCCGCTATTGGGAAGCGTGGGCAAAAGAGTCGGAATATAGTTTTACCAAAAACAAGAACGTGCACTGCCACAACTGCCACCTTTCTCAGCCTGACGGTCACGCTTGTGTTCGTTGTCATCATGCTTTGTATCACCGCAAGCCTTACTCAATACAAAAGACATGGGCACTGCTTTTTGCTGCCGCCGTTGCGATTGTGCCAGCGAACGTGATTCCTATATCTATTCTTATTACAAACGGCCAACGACTCGAAGATACGATCATTTCCGGTGTCGCCTCTTTGATTAATAGCGACATGTACGGCATCGCTGCCATCATTTTTATTGCGAGTATTGTCGTTCCCGTGGCTAAAATTCTTGGGCTTGCTTACATACTGATTTGTATTCAAATGAAACGAGCGCTTTACCACAGACAACGCATGACCATCTATTTTATTGTGAAATGGGTGGGAAAATGGTCCGTTATGGATCTGTTCGTTATTTCGATCATGATGACATTGGTCGACCGTGGACAAATTTTAAACTTCACACCAGGTTATGGTGCAGTCGCTTTCGGCGTTGTTGTAGTTCTCACAATGCTGGCAGCGGAAAGCTTAGATCCTAGGCTAATTTGGGATAACTATACCTCTAAAGATGAGTCAGTGAATGAACGACAATAACCAATCACAAACATCATATTCACCGGAAGTCAGAAAAAACAAAGGCATTTCCCCTTTGTGGATTCTCCCGATCCTCACCGTCGCGCTTGCAGGCTGGCTCGTAATGAAGTCAGTCCATGATGCAGGCCAACGTGTGCAGATCTACTTCTCAGATGCGGCAGGCTTAGTCGCAGGACGCACCACAATTCGCTACCAAGGCTTAGAAGTGGGTATGGTTCGCGATATTACCCTCTCGAAAGACTTATCTAATATCTATGTTGATGCTGATATTTATCCGGAAGCGAAAAAGCTGCTGTCTAAAGGCACTCGATTTTGGTTAGTGAAGCCGACCGCAAGCTTGTCTGGTATTTCTGGGCTAGATGCACTTGTATCTGGTAACTACATTGCGATTCACCCAAGTGAGACCAAACAAGATCCAGAAACTGTTTTCCAAGCTTTAGAGTCTGCACCTTCTGACTTGTTAGCTGCCGATGGCTTGAACATATCACTGACAACAAAAGATTTGGGTGGCGTCTCTGTTGGCTCTCAGATTGTTTATCGTAAGATCCCAATCGGTGAGGTATACAACTACCAGCTTAACGAAAGCGGCAAGTCAGTCACGATTCAAGCGGCTATTAAAGATGAATACAGCCATATCATTACCGACCAAAGCCGTTTCTGGAATGTCAGTGGCTTGGGGGCAAGCATTGGGTTTTCGGGCGTTGATGTTCGTTTAGAGAGCTTAAGCGCTCTATTAGGTGGTTCTATCGCCGTAGACTCACCTGGAGATGGTCAGCCGGTAGAGATGAACACCAAATTCAAACTCTACCCAGATCTAAAAACTGCTGGTCGTGGTATTTCTATTAAGATTGCTGTTCCTGATGACAATAAGATCAGTGCAACTGGCGCTCCAATCATGTACCGCGGCATCGAAATCGGTCAAATTACCGACTTATCACTCAGCGAAGGCCGAGAAAACGTTGTTGCTTCAGCAGCTATCCAGCCTGCTTTCAGCGACTTCCTAAACAGTGGTAGTAAGTTCATTCTTGAGGAAGCCGAACTATCACTGACGGGTATGAAGAATATCGCGAACTTAGTAACAGGCAACTTCTTAACTCTAGTCCCTGGTGAGGGTGAAAAAGCGCGCCGCTTTACCGCGATTCGCAAAACGGAATACAGCCAAGAACAGGAAAAATCAGTAGCGATTCGCTTAACCTCCAATAACTCTTTCGGTTTAGATGTTGGTACGCAGCTACTTTATAAAGGCATTGCAGTCGGCTCTATCATCAAAGTCGGTTTAGTTGATGGCGTTGGCACAGGAAGCGATAAGCATGAAGTGTTCATGGATGCGTTGATCGATAATGAATACGCGCATCTCATAAAAAGCAACAACCGCTTCTTCGTAACAGGTAGCGCGAGTGCAGAATTAACTGAGTCTGGTTTGAGCGTTACCGTTCCACCTGCAAAACAACTACTGACTGGCTCAATTAGCTTTGTAAGTGAAGGTAAGGCTCAAGCAAGACCAAGTTACCAACTGTTCCAAAGCAAATCACTGGCAGAAATCGCCAAGTTCAACCAATCGGGTTCGAAGACACTGTCATTGTTTGCCAGCGAATTACCGTCAATTTCAAAAGGCAGCCCACTACTCTACCGCAATCTTCAGGTCGGTAGCATCAGTGACTTCCAGCTTGCCGACGGTGGTGTGAGAATCCAGGTCACCATCGAAAACCGTTACACACACCTAATCAACAAACACACGGTTTTCTGGAACCGTTCAGGTGTTGAAGTTGACGCGTCTTTGTCTGGTATCAGCATCAAAGCGGCTCCGGTTAAAACTCTGATTCAAGGCGGTATCGCGTTTGATTCACTGCCAGGTATCGACAACAAACTGGGTGATGTTTGGAAACTCTATACTGATTCTAAATCTGCTCGTAAATTTGGTCGTGCCATCACGATTACTTCTTCGGGCGATCAAGAGATTAGCAAAGGTACACCAATTAAATATCAAGGCGTCAATGTCGGTGAGGTGACTTTAGTCGTTCCGAATTTCACTAAAGGTGGCATTGAGATTACGGCTCGTATCCTGCCTGAGTATGTCGATAAGATAGCTGTTGCTGGTAGCCATTTTTGGCTAGCTGAGCCGGAGATTGGTTTGAATGGGATTAAGAATGTCTCTTCTCTGATTTCTAAGCACATTAAAGTTGAACCGGGTAAAGGAAGCAAAACCACAGCATTCAAGCTAAGTAATGGTCCAGTTCAACCTGAAGGCAAGATTTTCACGCTGCAAAGTGAGAGTCGCGGTTCAGTATCAGAAGGTACGCCGATTCTATTCCGCGAACTAGAAATCGGCACAGTCATTGACGTTCAACTTGGTGAGTTTGCAGATCGTATTATCTCTACCATTCAAATCAAACCAGAGTTCGCTTACTTAATTCGTGCCAACAGTGTGTTCTGGAATGTATCGGGTGTGGATGTGTCTATCGGCTTGTCCGGCGCAAACATCAAAGCAGGTACTGTCGATAGCTTAATCAGAGGAGGCATAACCTTCTCAACACCACCGACTAATGAACTGCAGCCTTTGGCACAAGAAGACCAGTCTTTCTACTTGTACCCTAAAGCGGAAGACGAATGGAAATCGTGGAGAACGGCTATCCCTCGCCCATAAACGCGCGTTATAGCATCGGTTCTCCGAGCGAATAGCCGACAATTAACATCCAAATGCAGCCTTTGAGCTGCATTTTTATTGTTTAAAGCAAATTTGGTTTAGGACAATCTCATTTTGCTTTAAACTGCCCGCATTAACGCTATAAATCGAGATACCCTTTTGCACGCTAACGTATATATCCCAGAAGAATTCCTTACTCATATTGAAAGCATCATGCCTAGCCATTTAGATATGGCTTCGTTTGTCGCTTCTTGTCAAAAGCCACTTCGTAAAAGTATTCGCGTAAACACACTCAAGATCAGTGTTGAAGACTTTCTAGTGCGCGCGAAAGATAAAGGTTGGGAACTGGAACCAGTACCTTGGTGTGAAACGGGTTTTTGGATCACGGCCGATGAAACTGAAGCTCCACTAGGTAATACTGCCGAGCACATGTCCGGTTTGTTCTACATCCAAGAAGCCAGCTCTATGATGCCACCGTCAGCTCTTTTCCAAGACGAAGAGAACTATCAAGCAGTTCTCGACACCGCTGCGGCTCCAGGTTCTAAAACCACTCAAATCGCAGCGTTGATGGACAACCGTGGTGTGTTGGTTGCCAATGAATATGCAGCAAGCCGAGTTAAAGTGCTTCACGCTAACATTGAACGCTGCGGCGTAAGAAATGCAGCGCTAAGTAATTTTGATGGTCGTGTGTTTGGTGGTTGGTTACCTGAACAATTCGACGCTGTATTACTAGATGCACCCTGCTCTGGTGAAGGCACAATTCGTAAAGATGCCGACGCAATGAAGAACTGGACGTATCAATCGGTTGTTGAAATTGCTGACACGCAAAAAGACCTCATTGAAAGTGCATTCCACGCTCTTAAACCTAATGGTGTATTGGTCTACTCGACATGTACGTTAAGCACAGAAGAAAACCAACAAGTGTGTCATCACTTAAAAGAGACCTTTGGTGATGCGGTTGAGTTTGAATCTCTAGAATCTCTATTCGATAACGCGAAAGCGACCACAACAGAAGAAGGCTTCCTACACATATTCCCTCAGGTTTATGACTCTGAAGGCTTCTTCGTTGCTCGCATCCGAAAATTAGCATCTGTGGCACCACCAGAAGTGAAGAAGCGTTTAGGCAAGTTTCCATTTGAGAAGGCTTCGAAGAAAGCACAACAAGAAGTTGCAGAACAGCTTTCAAGTGCGTTAGATATTGAGTTACCAAGCGATACTCAAGTATGGACACGTGACAAAGATGTATGGCTATTCCCTGAAGCGTTAGAGCCGATGATTGGTGAGTTTCGTTTCTCTCGCATGGGCATCAAGATCGCAGAAACCCATAAAAAGGGCTACCGCTGGCAACACCAAGTGGCGACAACCCTCGCGACAGGCAACGAAGCTAACATTGTTGAGCTGACTATCGACGATGCTCGCGAATGGTTCATGGGTAGAGATGTTCGCCCAGAAGGCTTATCCGGCAAAGGTGAAGTGCTGGTCAAATACAATGGCGCAATCATTGGTCTTGGTAAGTGGGTTGGCAATCGAGTCAAAAACGGTCTACCACGAGAATTAGTGCGTGATAAGAACCTGTTCTAACCAACATTCCGGTTCTATCGCAAATTAGACAAACGAATAAACAAAAAGCCCAAACAACGCACGTTACTTGGGCTTTTTCTATTGAACTTGAGTCATGCTATCTATATAGAAAGGTCTTTCGAACCAACGCTTAATAACAAAACAATCAATTCAAGTCGCTATTTTAACGGTCAAAAATCGCATATTAGGAAAATTAAACTAAACTTCATCTAGTAAACAAAGAATTGAAACGATTAGCGTAGGCTCTTCGGAGCCCTTTCCCCTAAGCCCAAACAGGAAAGTTTGGGCTTTTTTTTAACCGAGAGCTTGGCTTATTTAGCTAAGCTAATGCCTTCTTTATCGATAGCGATCTTGCCAGCTTTGTACAAACCACCGATGGTCTTTTTAAATGTACCTTTACTGGTTCTGAAAGCAGAGAAAATAGCTTCAGGTGAAGACTTATCATTCAAAGGCAAAAAGCCGCCTTTCTTCTCAAGCAAGTCTAAGATCTTAATGCTTAGGTCATCCATCTTAGCTACGCCTACTTTCTGAAGAGAAAGGTCAATCTTACCGTCTTCTTCGCGAATGTTTTTAATGTAGCCTTTCAGCGTCTTACCAATAAATAACTTACCGATAATGTCTGACGGGAAAATCATGCCCCAGTGTTCGCCATTAACGATCGCTTTGTAGCCTAGCTGGCTGCGTTCAGCGATGATTAAGTCAACTTGCTGGTTACGTTTGTAATTCGCCGGAGTGTTGTCTAACCATTTGTTAAACTTAGTTGTACCTACAATGCGGCTAGATGCTTTATCAATGTACACATATACTAAGATTGACTGGCCTTCGTTTAATCGACCACGTTGTTCGCTGAAAGGAACCAATAGGTCTTTGCCTTTCACGCCCCAGTTCATGAATGCACCGGTGCTGTTTACACCTTCAACAGTCATCAAGCCAAACTGGCCAACTTGTGCGATAGGTTTTTCAGTCGTTGCAGCGATCTGGTTGTCAGAATCAATGTATAAGAACACATCTAACTTTTGACCAATTTCAACACCTTCAGGAGTAAATCGTTTCGGCAGCAACACCGTTCCATAGTCGCTAGCGTCAAGGAATACACCGAAATCTGCTTGTTTTACTACTTCTAAGTTGTTTATTTGACCAATATTAATCATCAAGATTGTCTCTACTTTAAATTTGGCGGAGATTATACGTGATCTCTGATATGCTTTCGCTAGTTTCATTCATATTTTTACATTCTAGGAGCCATCGTTGATCACCGTTGATAAACAAGATGCGATAACACTCAAAATTAACCATGCAATGGCTAAAACCAAAAAGCTCGACATGGATGTTTATCTATTCATTCCCGGTGAACTTGGACTCACTCCAGAAGTACTTTCTGAGAGCGCATTTTTCTATAGCTCAATCACCCAAAAACGCGCGTACTACAGTGATAAAACACTACTCCCCCTAGTACACAGTCGTTTGGCAAAACGTGGACGACTGTCTACCACTCAATACCGCGTAAGCTTGAGCTTGTTCGCCTACCAATATGTTATCGCTTTAGATAAAGCGGTCAGCAGCTTAAATAAAAATGATAGTGACGACGTAACGGCTGACGAAGTGGATGAGGTTATTGAACTTGCTTTAGACATATTAAAGAAGCTGCGTCGAAGTATCCCTTATGAAGAAAACCTGAAACGCTACTATGCCAATATAGACAACTACCTATCTTGGTATACCGAGCAAAAATTCCTATCGCTAGTGTCACACATGCCTCGTGGTAGCGAGTATTCAACCATCAAAGAGCGTCTTTTAACCCTTTGCGATAAAGAGACCGCTCACCGCAAACTGAACCGCTACAACTCAGCCAAAGTTCGAGAAGACGTAACCCGCTTGAGTAACAAGATGCGTTTGCTGCGTCGTTTGATTGAGCACCCTATCGTACTCAAAGAGAAAACCACCTCAATGGGTAAAAACGTTAAACGAGCAGTGAAAGGTGTCGCGACTGGTTTAGTGATGGTGGTTGTGACCACAACGGTTATCTTAGCCCGAGATTTCCTAGGAGAGATTACCGCTTCTTTCATCGTCGCAATGTCTTTCATCTATGCACTACGTGAGATATTCAAAGACGATTTAAGAGACATTCTTTGGCGCTGGCTTCGTAAAGGCAAGCCAAAGTGGAAACGCCGTTATTACGATCCAACAACCAATAAGTCAGTTGGTCATAAACTTGAGTGGTTGGACTACGCAAACTTTTCTAAGCTCGCTGACCGCATTCAGTCGATACGTAAGAAACGTGTGGTGCAGCGTGAAGAGCAAATCTTGCATTACCGGTCGCACACAGAGATGTCGACATCAACCTTTATGAGTGGCTACGAGGAAACGCGTGAAACCTTGTCGATCAGTCTAAGAGCGCTGACACGCTTAATGGATAAGGGCTCGAACAAGATTTATCGATTGAATGAAGGTCAAGTGAGTCGAGAGTCCGTTGAGAAGCGTCACCTGCTCAATCTGATCATTAAAGAGAACAACCACGATAATGAACCAACTTACTATCGTTGGAAAATAGTCATGAACCGTTCAAAGATTGTCGATATCGAGCAAATCACACAAGAGTCATAGAACTACTGCGATTCGTGCTATTACGGTATGTGGATATACATTCACATACCGTTTTTGTTAGTTCGAGCCCCACCAAATACCATTCTAAGCAGATACTTTTGGTTACTTTCTAGATGGGATTTTTTTGATAGAGAGCGTGAGTGTAAATTCTGCCATGGGCTCTTCGCCATGCAGTGATGGGCAGGTTGCGATAATGGTTACTGGCTGATTTACTCGCTCTCCGGTCGACATGGTTTCTGCCAGCATAGTGTTGATCAGCTCACCGTCAGCACAAGTGAAATGCACATCGCCTTCAGGTCGCTTCAGAAAGTTACCTGTCACCTCTTTAAACGCCAAAGAGATCTTCTCACCTTGCTGTTGAGATTTACTCATAGCAAGAAAGCCACCTGCTACATCCGCACCTACAGCTAAAACTCCGAAATACATGCTATTAAGATGGTTTTTGGTGCGCCTTCTAAGCGGAATTTTCACCTCTACACGCTCGTTATCGAGTACCAGAAGCTTTGGTCGACACAGCCAGATGAGTGGGACTTTGAAAAAACCAAACATGCTTAAATAGAAATTTGCTTTTTGTAGAGAGGTTAACATTGGAATTACCTAGCCTAATCAGTCATCAGACCAGTTAATCGACTAACGATTAAGATGTCAAAAAAATGTTACAAAAAAGAGATATCATCACACAATGATATCTCTTTATTCTCAAAGCATTAGCGCTTCGAACCAACTCATACGCCAAGTTGATAAATTACAGCAACAGACTGATTTATGCCGTCACGACTGTTTCAACACCTTCAAGGTCAGCGATGTAACCTTGTAAACGGGGATAGTCAACCAAACCTTGAGTCACAAGCAAAACGGGTTTCTTAGCGTTCTGTGTCGCTTTCACAATCATGTCTAGCAGCGTAATTACCGCTTCATTCTGTGGGTCAAAAGCATGTTGCTGCGCTTCATTCTGCTTATCAACACCAAGTGTGAAAGACGCTAGGCTGTCGACATTCACTACCACACCATCAAAGTAATGCAGCAGACGTTCACTCAGTAGAACGGCAGATGGCACATCACATGAGAACAACACCTTCAAGCCATTCAAACCACGAGGCAAACCTTGTTCTGCAAGTAAATCGATGATCTTAGCCGCGTCGCTTAATGCGCGTACATAAGGAACCACGACTTCGACATTGATGCCTTGTTCGCGCAGTGTTTTAACTACCTGACACTCCAAAGCAAACGCTTTGCTGTATTCTTGTGTCGCATAACGCGCAACACCACGAACACCCAGTGCTGGGTTTACTTCTTCCACTTCACAAGTGCCACCTAGCAGCGAACGAAAGCTGTAGCTGTCAGCGTTGCTTAAAGCGATACGCACAGAACTATGGTTTGGTTGAACAGCCGCTTGAATCGCCGTTACCAAGGTCGAAACGAAATGTTCATCAACGCTTTTGCCACCAAGAATCGCGTCTAGAGAGGTTTTCTCTATATCAGAAAGTGTGTCTAAATGGCTTTCAATACTTGGGTGATAGAAGACACGATCCATGACCAATTCAGAGATAGATACGTATAAGTGGTTGGAATTATTATTATCGTTATGAGAAGGCAGCACATCGCCTAAGACCAGTTCTGGGTGCAAAGTGCTTTGATTTTCTTGAGTCATTGCTGCTCCAGCATTTTTATGTTGTGTTCAAACGAAAATACCGATAGCTGCCTGTTAATACAAGTGAAAATCCCGTATTTAGCGTCGGGCTGCTGATAAAAATAAGAATATTAGTAATAACAGAGATAACTTTGACTTAAGAGAGTTTATTCCTCGGTTCAATTCCGTTATCTTAACCACTTCGCAATAGAATAAAAAAGCTATCACATGCCATTAAAAACTGATGAGTTGAGAACCCAAGCTCTGGGTCCTATGCCAACTCCTGCCGAATTAGGCAACGCACACCCTATTACTGACGACGTTGCTGAGCGTATTGCAAATTCTCGCCGCCAAATCGAAGATATCCTAACTGGTCGTGATAACCGCCTATTAGTTATCGTAGGCCCTTGCTCTGTTCACGATACAGAAGCGGCACTTGATTACGCTGAGCGTCTAAGCCAGATTCAAGAACAATACAAAGACGAATTGTTTGTTGTCATGAGAACCTACTTCGAGAAACCTCGTACTGTTGTAGGTTGGAAAGGCTTAATTACCGATCCAAACCTTGATGGTTCTTACGCACTTGAAACAGGCTTAAACAAAGCACGTCAGCTTCTGCTTGATATCAACAAGCTTGGTCTAGCAACCGCAACTGAATTCCTTGATATGATCACAGGTCAATACATTGCAGACCTCATCACTTGGGGCGCAATCGGTGCACGTACTACCGAATCTCAGATTCACCGTGAAATGGCTTCTGCATTGTCTTGCCCAGTTGGCTTCAAAAACGCGACAAACGGCAACATCAAGATCGCTATTGATGCAATTCGCGCGTCACAAGCTTCTCACTACTTCTACTCACCAGATAAAAATGGTCGTATGACAGTTTACCGCACTTCGGGCAACCCATACGGTCACGTAATTCTGCGTGGTGGTGATAAAGGTCCAAACTTTGATGCACAATCTGTGGATAGCGCATGTAAGCAACTAGCTGAGTTCGACCTACCTCAACGCTTGGTTGTAGACTTCAGCCACGCTAACTGTGAAAAGCAACACCGCAAACAGTTGGACGTTGCAAAAGACATCTGTGAACAGATCAAATCGAACAAAAATCAAATTGCAGGCATCATGGCAGAAAGCTTCATTAAAGAAGGTAACCAGCCAATGACGGATATCAACAACCTAGAATACGGCAAGTCGATTACTGACCCGTGTCTAAGCTGGGAAGATACCGCGACAATGTTAGACATGCTTGCAACAGCAATCAAAGATAGAAACTTAGCTTAAGGAAATAAAACAATGCCATCATTTGACATTATCTCTGAAGTAGAAGCAGTAGAACTACGTAACGCTGTAGACAATGCTAACCGTGAACTATCGACTCGTTTCGATTTCCGCGGTGTTGACGCTAGCTTTGACTACAAAGATGAGTCGGTAAAACTGACTGCTCAAGACGATTTCCAGCTCAAGCAAATGCGCGATATTCTTCGTAGTAACCTAACGAAGCGCAATGTTGATCCTAACGCAATGGAAGCGAAAGCAGCAGATCAAACAGGTCGCACTTGGCACCAAACGGTTATCTTTAAGCAAGGTATCGAAACTGATGTTGCAAAGAAAATCGTTAAGCTAATTAAAGACAACAAGATTAAGGTTCAAGCGTCTATTCAAGGTGAAAAAGTACGTGTAACAGGTAAGAAGCGTGATGATCTACAAGCTGTAATGGCACTAGTTCGTAACGGTGAGCTTGGTCAACCTTTCCAATTCGATAACTTCCGCGACTAATTTTGAGTTAAGCGACTACGTTTATTTGTTGCTCATTGGTCGTCACGATATTGTGTTCGAAATAACAAAAAGCCACTTCCTGCGAAGTGGCTTTTTATTTATCTAGTGATATTAGCGAATTAGACACCAGTTTTACGACAGCTAGCTGGTCTTCTTCTTAGCTCAAAACCTTGGCAGAAGACAGCTTGAGGTCTTTCCCTACCAACAAATTGAATTCAACGCTCGCTGGTGGGATGAACACACACACTCTTAAGTTTTCAGCTTTTGCTTGCTCAAGCTTCGTTGAGAGCTCTCCACTGTTTGCGTAACTTTCTCTTTCCGCATCACGACGACATAGATCTACGTATTCGAATGGGCACTCTTTCGGAGACAATACCAGCTCAGCTTCCTGCATCAAGCGTAACGCCTTCATAGACAACAACTCGACATCTTGTTCAAATTCGATCCAGGTTACCTGCCCTTCACTATCAACGCCTTCTGTCAGCGCTTGCTGATAATACGTTTCTAATTGCTCTCTGTCCGTTACCTGCTCGATAAAACTGGACGATAAAAAGCGTTCCCAAAACTTGCGACGTTCATCGACGGTAGGATACGACTCTTTGATCGAGTTGCGTTTTGATGCACCAAAGTCTGCGAGAAGACCGATATTCTGTGGCAATACTGTTTCGAGTTTTTCTCTAATATTTCTAACTAAAACAGGTGATGCACCACCACTAGATATGGCAATTTGGATTCTTCCACGATTTATCATTGAAGGTGTAATGAAGTCACAGTATGGCAAATCATCAACCACATTGACTAAAATACCTAGTTTCTTTGCATCATTATACACCTGATGATTCAAGCTAGGGTTGTCTGTGGTCGCCCATACTTGAAGGTATTCTTTCGAGATAATTTGTGACGAGTAAAAGTTTTGAACCCAGTGAAGTTTGTTCTCATCAACAAGCTGCTGTAAGTACGGCGCAACCTTAGGAGAAACTAACGTAACGTTAGCGCCTGCTCTTAACAAGCTATCCACTTTACGGCAAGCAACCTCACCCCCACCGACCACGAGAATCGGCTTATTCTCTACATCCAAAAACATTGGGAAATAACGCATGTTCTTCCTTGAGACGACTTCAATAACTATTCAGCCATGCTACCAAATTTGGAGCATATTAATAACTATCGAAGTGTAATAAAAATATTTATTGACCAAATTTCAATCTTTTTTAAGTTTAATGTTTCACTAACGTGAGATTCATTCAGGATTTTTATCTAGTCGATTATCAATATAAAAATCTAAATCTTGTTGCACCAACAGTGTGAACCCTTGCACTATTTACATTCAGTTAACATTTGGTCATTCTAAATGTGTTCGGATTTGTGATTTCATTCAAAATTCTTTTTAAATTATACATTTGTGAAACTACGGATCCTTTCCTAACCTTATAAACAGTTGATTAAATCGCACACAGTTTCATTTGCAAAATGCAACTCGTTTGATTTAGACAACAAGGTCATAGAAAACGCAACACATATAGAAAACTCAAATGAGCACGAGTATCAGGTGTCACCTGGTTAACAAGGAAGGATACAAATGACAAATAAACTAACACTTCTTGCTTCAGTAGTAGCTGCATCAACTGCGATGATGGCAACATCAGCATCAGCGGCAGAAAGCACTCTGGACAAAGTCACATCTCAAGGCTTCTTAACTTGTGGTGTAAGTACAGGTCTTCCAGGGTTCTCTAACCCAAACTCAAAAGGTGAATGGGAAGGAATCGATGTTGAGTATTGTCAAGCTCTTGCAGCGGCTGTACTCGGTGACAAGACTAAAGTTAAGTATGTACCTCTAACAGCAAAAGAGCGTTTTACTGCGCTTCAATCTGGCGAAATCGACGTACTGTCTCGCAACACAACATGGACACTGCATCGTGATACCGCTCTAGGTCTTAACTTCGTAGGCGTTAACTACTACGATGGTCAAGGCTTCATGGTTAAGAAAGATCTTGGCCTAACCAGCGCTCTAGAACTTGATGGCGCGTCTGTATGTGTTCAATCAGGCACAACGACTGAGCTTAACCTAGCCGATTACTTCCGTAACAACGGCATGTCTTATAAGCCAGTGGTATTTGATACAGCAGCACAAACATCTAAAGGTTTCGACGCAGGTCGTTGTGATGTGCTAACCACTGACCAATCTGGTCTATACGCGCTTCGCCTTAACCTAGCTGATCCTAAATCTGCACAAGTACTTCCTGAAATTATCTCTAAAGAGCCTCTAGGCCCGGTTGTTCGTCAAGATGATGACAAATGGTTCAACGTAGCTAAGTGGACACTTTCAGCAATGGTCAATGCGGAAGAATACGGCATCACTTCTAAAAATGCTGATGAAATGCTCAAGTCAAAAGATCCAAACATCAAACGTATTCTTGGTGTAGACGGTCCTAAAGGTAAAGGCCTTGGCATTCGTGACGACTGGGGTTACCAAGTAATCAAACAAGTTGGTAACTACGGTGAAAGTTTTGAGCGTACTGTCGGTACAGGTTCTCCACTTCAAATCGATCGTGGTGTAAATGCGTTATGGAATGCGGGCGGCTTTATGTACGCTCCACCAATCCGTTAATAGCACAGGACGTGATTACTTGTTCGTAATCGTTGCTATCGCTCTTGTTGAGGGTGATAGCAACAACCCAAAAATGAATGTTTGAGTAACACGATTTAGGGCGGTTTTTCCGCCCTAAATGTTAAATGGATTTGAGGTTATTGCAGTATGAAACCTAACAACACTCTTACTCCTTCCCAGGAAAAGCCCGAAGCTAAAAGTGCTAACCTGTTATACAACCCGACTTTTCGATCTGTCGTTTTCCAGATCATCGCCATCGGAGCACTTGGCGCTTTCTTCTATACCATCGTAAACAACGCCCTTACCAACCTTGAAGCCCGAGGCATTGCCACTGGTTTTGACTTTTTAAGTCAAGAGGCGGGTTTTGGTATCGGCCTTACCCTCGTCGAATATGACGAAACCTTCTCATATGGTCGAACATTCGTTGTCGGCTTATTAAACACCGCTTTAGTATCTGTATTAGGTATTATCTTAGCAACGGTTCTTGGCTTCTCTATGGGTGTCGCTCGTCTGTCATCTAACTGGCTAGTGAGCCGATTTGCCGCGGTATACATTGAAATCTTCCGAAATATCCCACTACTACTTCAAATCTTCTTTTGGTATTTCGCGGTTCTTCAAGCTCTCCCATCTGCAAGACAAAGTCTCAGTTTGGGCGAAGCGATTTTCCTAAACGTGCGTGGTCTTTATTTCCCAGCCCCTGTTCTTGAACAAGGAAGCAGTATCGTTATCGCGTCAATGATTGCTGGTATCGTAGCTACCATCATCATCAATATTTGGGCTAACAACAAACAGAAACTGACTGGGCAACAAACCCCTATGTTTCGAATTGCTCTTAGCTTGATCGTGGGTTTGCCTCTGGTTGTCTATTTTGTGCTTGGTATGCCGGTTTCAGCTGAATACCCGGAACTGAAAGGCTTTAACTTCAGAGGTGGTATCAGCATTATTCCTGAATTAGCCGCTCTTGTATTAGCACTAAGTATCTATACGGCGTCTTTCATCGCAGAGATCGTTCGTTCTGGTATTAATGCAGTTAGCCACGGGCAAACAGAAGCTGCGATGTCTCTAGGTCTTCCTCGAGCTCGCACATTAAAGCTGGTTATTATTCCTCAAGCGTTGCGAATCATTATTCCACCGCTAACTAGCCAATACTTAAACCTCACTAAGAACTCTTCGTTAGCAATGGCTATTGGCTACCCTGACTTAGTTTCTGTGTTCGCAGGTACAACTCTCAACCAAACAGGTCAAGCTATCGAAATCATTGCCATGACCATGGGTGTATACCTAACGCTAAGCTTATTGACCTCTGCGTTAATGAATATCTATAACCGTAAAGTCGCATTGGTGGAGAGATAATATGAGCACACATCAATTTCAACCGGATCTTCCACCTCCCGCTAATACCGTTGGCGTAGTCGGCTGGTTAAGAAAGAATCTCTTTAATGGGCCGATAAACAGCATCGTCACCGTTATTTTGGGTTACATCGCCTTTTCACTGCTCTGGACAACCTTCGATTGGGCTTTCCTAAATGCAGACTGGGTTGGCACAACACGTGATGCTTGTACTAGTGACGGTGCTTGCTGGGTATTCATCAGCGTTCGCTGGGATCAGTTCATGTACGGGTTCTACCCTGAGGCAGAACTGTGGCGCCCTCGCCTTTTCTACGCAACGTTGGCTATCTTTGTAGCACTATTGGCTTACGAGAAAACACCTAAACGCACGTGGATTTGGTTATTTTTCGTAAACATCTACCCATTCATCATTGCTGGTTTGCTATACGGCGGTGTGTTTGGATTGGAAGTTGTTGATACGCACAAATGGGGTGGCCTACTCGTTACGCTTATCATTGCATTGGTGGGTATCGTTGTATCGCTGCCGATTGGTGTCGCACTGGCGCTTGGCCGTCGCTCTGAAATGCCAATCATCCGTAGTATTTGTACTGTGTACATCGAAATTTGGCGTGGTGTTCCGCTGATTACTGTGCTGTTCATGGCGTCTGTAATGCTGCCACTATTCCTTACTGCAGGTTCTGAGACCGATAAGTTGTTCCGTGCGCTAGTAGGTGTGGTTCTATTTAGTGCCGCTTATATGGCCGAGGTAATTCGTGGTGGCCTGCAAGCTATTCCCAAAGGACAATATGAAGCCGCTGACGCACTGGGCTTAACCTATTGGAAAAAGATGGGGCTGATTATTCTTCCTCAAGCGCTGAAAATCACAATCCCATCAATCGTAAACACATTCATTGGCTTGTTTAAAGATACCAGTCTGGTACTTATCATTGGTATGTTCGATGTACTGGGTATTGGTCAAGCAGCGAACACCGACCCTGAGTGGTTAGGTTTCGCTACAGAAAGTTATGTATTTGTCGCGTTAGTGTTCTGGGTGTTCTGTTTTGGCATGTCGAGATACTCGATATGGCTAGAAAACAGACTTCACACCGGTCACAAACGATAGTTAATAAGATCAAGGACGTATTATGACGCAACAACTAAATCCAGAATCGCAAGAGTTGATGATTGAACTGAAAGACATGAACAAGTGGTACGGTGAGTTCCACGTTCTTAAGAACATCAACTTAGAAGTAAAAAAAGGCGAGAAAATCGTTATCTGTGGGCCTTCTGGCTCAGGCAAATCGACTATGATTCGCTGTATCAATAGACTGGAAGAGCATCAAAAGGGACACATCTTTGTGTCTGGCAATGAGCTTACTGAAGATCTAAAAAACATCGAAGCCGTTCGTCGTGACGTTGGCATGTGTTTCCAGCACTTCAATCTATTTCCGCATCTTACGGTACTAGAAAACTGTACCTTAGCCCCTATCTGGGTGAAAAAGATGCCGAAAGAAGAAGCTGAAGCGATTGCGATGAAATATCTAGAGCGTGTAAAGATCCCTGAGCAAGCAGACAAGTTCCCAGGTCAGCTTTCTGGTGGTCAGCAACAGCGTGTAGCGATTGCTCGTTCTCTGTGTATGAACCCACAAGTCATGCTGTTTGATGAACCAACATCAGCGCTCGACCCAGAAATGGTTCGTGAAGTTCTAGACGTTATGGTTGAACTAGCAGAAGAAGGCATGACCATGCTTTGTGTAACGCACGAGATGGGCTTTGCTAAGGAGGTAGCCGATAGGGTTATCTTCATGGATGCCGGGGAAATCATTGAAGAGAACAACCCTGTCGACTTCTTTGAAAATCCGCAGTCAGACAGAACGCAAAACTTCTTGAGTCAAATCTTACACCATTAATGTGTTATGATGCATAATTAAGGGAGGCGGCTTAGGTCGCCTTTTTAATTTTTCAAATTGATAGTTGGTTGATAGAAGGATATAAATAGGTAACGCAAGTATAAAGGTTAAACATCGGGTGTTAGTGGCACTTTGACATCAGCATAATACATACTTTGTTACACCTTCAGAAATACTTAACCAGCTATTTTGATTATTATTTTAAGTATACAAGTGGACTGTAAGACTTGATTTTTCGAACTTTCAGCCCCATAAATGTACTAATAACTATTGAAGTCACCTTACGAGGAAGATTATGAACAGCCCTATGTTTTCACGCACAGCATCTCAAGAAAGTGCTCTGCAAACCAATAAAGTGTTGCGTAATACCTACGCACTACTGTCTATGACACTACTTTGGTCTGCTGTTGTAGCAGGCGTATCTATGGCGATGAACCTTCCTCGTCCTGGTCTTATCATGATGCTAGTTGGTTTCTACGGCCTACTTTTCCTAACAGAGAAGAACCGTGACAACAGCATGGGTCTAGTCTTTACGTTCCTGTTCACAGGTTTCCTAGGCTACACCATCGGTCCAATCTTAAACATGTACGTTGGCGCAGGCATGGGTGATGTTATCCTAACTGCTCTAGGCGGCACCGCATTAGCATTCATGGGTGCATCGGCTTACGCTCTTACTACCAAGCGTGACCTGTCTTTCCTTAACGGTATGCTACTAGCAGGTTTCGTCGTGCTACTTGTAGGTATGGTTGCAAATATCTTCCTACAAATGCCGATTCTGTCATTAGCAATGAGTGGTATGTTCATCCTGTTCTCGACTGGTGTTATTTTGCTGACAACGCAAAACATCATCCGTGGCGGTGAAACTAACTACATCTCAGCGACAGTTAGCCTATACGTATCAATCTACAACATCTTCATCAGCCTACTAAGCATCCTAGGCATCATGGGCAGCGACGACTAATCACTCGCCAAATTGAAGAATATCTAGCCCAAGAGCCTATCTCTTGGGCTTTTTTGTATCTATAGGATCAATATTTTTCAAGATCGCAACGATATCTATTGAGAAAGGTAAACTTGGTCATGTACCCTACCTAAATAGTTAATTGGATTCTGGACTAAACATGTTTGAATATAACGGCAAGCAAATCGAAACCGACGCTCAAGGCTACCTGTTGGATTACACACAATGGGAAGAAGGTATGATTGAAATTCTTGCACAAGATGAAGCCATTGAGCTTACCGAAGCGCACTTAGAAGTGGTGCATTTTGTAAGGAGCTTTTACGAAGAGTTCAACACTTCCCCTGCGGTTCGCATGCTGGTTAAAGCGATGGAAAAAGCCCATGGCCCAGAAAAAGGTAACAGTAAATACTTGTTCAAATTATTCAAAAAAGGCCCAGCGAAACAAGCGACCAAACTCGCAGGCTTACCTAAACCAGCAAAGTGTCTGTAACAACAGGTTACTAATTATCTCAATCAAATACTGTGGCCTGTTAGCTACAGTATTTGGAACTCCCCAACACGCACATTGCGCTTTTCACCTTCTCCCAACCTTTGCTTAACCACATTGTCTACCGTTGCGCTCGCAGGACCTACTTGCAACCATTGGTATAGCTTATCTACCTGGCCACTTTCGCCAACCGCCAACACTTCAACTCGACCATCATTTAAGTTCTTGGCATACCCTGAAATGGCAAGCTTCTGCGCTTCTCTGCTGGTGTGATAACGGAATCCAACACACTGAACTACGCCTGATACGACAAATATAGATTGTGATTTTTTCATAACGTTGCCTCATAAATTGTATGAATGATATAGTTGAGACTCTATTCATTCACCGCTTATTGGTGGACTTACTTCGAGTATAACGATTATGAAAGAAATCCCATTTCGTTGGATTGATAAATATCTCATTCACCTAAAAATCCAAGAAAAGTTTTATCTCCTCTTTTTATTACCTCTTCTCGCTCTTGTTATATTAACTCTCGTTTTAGATAGTGCAGCAGATTCACTACTGGCCCACCTCTATCAAGAAGAATTGCTCTTAATGAAGGGGCTTATCGAAGCTGGTCAACTCACCAAAGAACAAGTTGCTCAACTGGTTAATAGCTCCGAAACTATCTCCCTTGGTTATGGCGCAGGCTCTGTTTCAGTTATGAATGGTGCATTTAGTTTGGTTGCTAACCACGACCAAAACCTGTGGTCTGCGCTTTCAGCAACACAGGTATCGATCGTTGCGGTCACCCTAACTTTGATTGCACTCGGTGTTTACTACATCATGACTTTCATTGGCGGAGCAATGTTCTCAATGAACAAAGCACTGAGCACACTCGCGAATGGTGACCTAACTTGTCGTATGAACTACTTCCCTGTTCGTGATGAGTTTAGTGAAATCGCAATTACTATAGACAAGGTAGCAGAACGCGAGCAAAACATGGTGCTTTCGATTCAAGAGTCTGTTGCGCTCATGCAGCAAATTAGCTCTGACTTGAATCAGTCAACGCAGCAAAGCTCTGATATCTCAGGAAACCAACAAGAGCATCTGAACAGTCTAGCAAGTGCGACTGAACAAATGGCCGCAACCATTCGTGAGGTAGCAACCCTTGCTCATGCATCAAGCTCTCAAACGATGGACGCTCGCGGTGTAGCTCAGAGTGGGCAAGTCAAAGTGTCAAATACGTTGGCGTCTATCTCTAGCTTATCTCAAGAGATCCAATCCGCATCTCAAGCCGTTGAAGAGCTGGATGCAAACGCAGCGCAAATTGATGAAGTCGTGACAACCATCAATGGTATTTCAGAGCAGACCAATCTACTTGCATTGAACGCCGCCATCGAGGCCGCTCGTGCGGGTGAACAAGGTCGAGGTTTTGCGGTTGTTGCTGATGAAGTTCGTGCACTTGCCGGTCGAACTCAACAAGCAACGGTTGAGATCCAAAGTATGATCGAATCGTTACAGCGTAACAGCCAATCACTAACAAAGCTGATGGAAGTGACGGTGAACAACGCCAATGAAGGACAAACATTGATGTCTGAAGTGAATGTTGAGATCGGCTCGCTAGCTGAAAAGAATCAATCCATTTCTGATAGCAGTACCCAAATCGCGACCGCAGCCGAAGAGCAAGGTGTCGTTGCTGATAACATTGCACAAAGCGTTGAAGAGATTCGTCATCAATCAGATAGCATCTGTGAAATGATCAGTAAGAGTAATTCTAATGTTGACCAGCTTCGTAAGCAAAGTGACACCATGGAAGGCTTATTGACAGGTCTTAAAGCATAATCTCAGTCTTTCAAAGGCAGTATTTAGAATATTGCTATCTAACTGATTAAAATCATGACAAGGGCTGCTCACGTGGCCCTTTCTTATTTGCTTTTCACCTGCACTTCCCCGACAATACCCCTCCTTCAAATTCAACAAACAGAGTAAATTATGACTCCTTCTATTCATCTAGCGAAAGGCCGTGACAAATCATTACGCCGCAAACACCCATGGGTATTTTCACGCGGTATCGATAAAGTCGAGGGTGAGCCAAAACAGGGTGAAACGGTAGACGTATATGCTCAAAATGGTCAGTGGTTAGCGAAGGCTGCTTACTCACCATCTTCTCAAATTCGAGCACGTGTTTGGACATTTGAAAAAGAAGACATCAACAAAGCGTTCTTCGTAAAACGAATTCAAGACGCACAGTCATTACGCGAAGACATCATCGAACGTGATGGCCTAACAGGTTACCGCCTGACCGCAGCAGAATCAGACGGCTTACCAGGTATCACCATCGATAAGTATCAAGACTACTTAGTTTGCCAACTCCTTAGTGCTGGTGCTGAATTTAACAAAAGCGTATTGGTTGAAGCGCTAATTGAATGCTTCCCAGACTGCAATATTTACGAGCGCTCTGACGTAGCGGTTCGTAAGAAAGAAGGCTTAGAACAAGTTGTTGGCGTTCTTCACGGTGAAGAGCCACCAAAGTCTATCGTAATTGAAGAAAACGGCGTTAAGATAAGCGTAAACATCATGGAAGGTCACAAAACAGGCTTCTACATGGACCAACGTGATAGCCGTAAAGAGTCAATGAAATACGTAAAAGGCAAAGATGTCCTTAACTGTTTCTCGTACACTGGTGGTTTTGGCCTGTACGCGCTTAAAGGTGATGCAAAACGAGTCATCAACGCAGACGTATCTCAACTTGCTCTTGATACAGCCAAATTCAACGCTGAGCTTAACGAGTTTGATATCTCGAAAAAGCGCGCTGTATTCCTAAATGCTGACGTCTTCAAGCTGCTTCGCGAATACCGTGACCAAGGCACTAAGTTTGACGTGGTGATCATGGACCCACCGAAGTTTGTTTCAAGTAAGAACAACCTGACGTCGGGTGCAAACGGCTATAAAGATGTAAACATGCTTGCAATGCAAATCCTAAAGCCAGGCGGTACGCTACTTACCTACTCTTGCTCTGGCTTAATGGGTACAGACCTATTCCAAAAGATCATCGCTGATGCGGCCATTGACGCTGGCAGAACCGTTAAGTTCGTCGAGCGCTTCGAGCAAGCCGCTGACCATTTAACAGACACTGCTTACCCGGAAGGTTTCTACCTGAAAGGCTTTGCTTGTAAAGTTCTGTAGACAGTTAAGCTTTCAATAACGAGTTAATAAAAAAGGGCCTTTCGGCCCTTTTTTAATATTGGTCAGGTAAGTTCACAAACAACTGACTCACCAAGTTGGTCAAATCACCATTAACAACAGAGCCATCACCTTGTGAATTCACCGAGTCGAATTGGTCACCGACATTATCTAGGACAATCGTTTGGGTCTGTCCTGTATTATCTGTGTTTTCAGAGATGGTAATGACAAGGTCTTTGTCACCGCTACCATTATCGACTTTTTCAATAGTGATGTGATCAAGAAGATCAAACATTGAACTTTCATTTGGTAACAACTCTGAGATATCGAGGTGGTCTTCACCCAAAGCAAAATCGGTTATCGTATCGACGTCATCTTGGAACGGTTCATCAACCCATTTGAATAAGTCGTCGCCTTCTCCCCCGGTCAATATATCGTCGCCAAGTCCACCTATCAGCGTATCGTCACCACCTTGACCAAATAAAAGGTCGTCACCGTCACCACCTGATAAAACGTCATCCTTATCATTAGCATTAGATTGATTGAACTCGTCGACGTTATCCGTTATGTAAGTGTGAATATCACGAGCAGACACAAGTGATAACTCTTCACCTGTTTGCTGAGCCACATATTTCTGAATCGCTGGTACACCTTGACCGGCAATATTGTCAAACTGCATAAGGTCACCAAATATGATGTCATTACCCGCTAGGCCATCAATTCCGTCAGAACCTTGTAACAGGTCAATTTCTTTTCCTAAAATAACCTCAGCAAGTTTAGTTACATCAATAGATGTCGCAACAACTCCGTCAGAGTCATAATCGTCAAGAACATCTTGATCTAATGAACTACCTAACCCGATAGCTTCAACAGCAGACATTAAAGCTAACAATTGAAACATATGTTGACCTTGTCTGTTGACTCCACCTCTGTCGTAGTAGTCAAAAGAAATTCCGTTTATGCTCAATTCTCCGATTTGTTCACCGGTCAACGGAGAATAAAGCTTAGAATCACCATCAACCAAAACTTTACCCTGATAATTGATAACTCCATTTGTATACCCATCTGGGACTAAATCATCTAGGGTAATAACAGTATTAGTAGCTTCATCGTAATCTAGCAATATGTCGTCAAAATCACTTCTCATCAACTTACTTTCGGTGTAAGAAGTTGGCTCTCCATCTGAAATAAAGTAAGAAATATTGTTCCCACTACTTTGCGTAGCAAACCAATCAACAGCAGACTCAAAACCTGCCTCATAGTTAGTACCGCCACTTCCATTGTCTACAATACTATCGAGAGCAGAAACAAACTGAGCTCTAGGGTTTTCACTACTTAAGTCCACAGAAATCGACGTATTAGTTCCATTTGAAAAATCGGTAATTAGGATATTAACATCACCTGAGTGTTGCCCTTGAGAACTTGCTAAAATAGCATCAAAAACAACTAACAACTCATCCTTCGCAGTATCGACGTCGCTGCCCATGCTGCCTGAAGTATCCAGTATAAAGGCGATGTTGTAATCCTCACCTGCTACGATCTGTAGCCCCTGTACGTCACCAACAATTAAGTCATTGTCTAAAGAGCCGACTATGTTGTCATCACCATGGGAGCCAGTGTTAAGAACATAGCTTCTAAAGCTAACATCAGCCGTTTCTACGGTAGCAGCTTGATCTAAGTTCCCTGACTCAGTTGAACTTGTCGTTACGGAAAGCTCAAAGTCAACGTCGCCTTCGTGAGAATATGGAATACGTAATTCAGCGTTAATCTCACCGGATGCAGGGATAGTAACAGAGTAACTACCGTCGTTATTTGGGGAAATCAATTGCCCCTCCACGTACAACCCAACTCCCTGAGGAATGCCTTGTATTGTTACGTCACTACTTAACGTCTCACTGCCATCTACATCGACCAGTTCGGTTGTAATATCTAATGGTATGGCTCGATCTTGAAGAACCGTATATTCACCAGTTTCATTATCGATTTGAACAATAGCATCTGAGAATATAAGTCGTTCGATACCGTATAAGTGGTCCCCGTCTTCTGTCGTTGGTGAATTATCACTAGACGTATCCCTTTCTAGTGAGTCTTTCACTAGCCAATACGGTACTTGGCTGTGCTCTAAACCACGAAAATCGAGAGCGTACTCGGACAACTTACCTTGGTAGATAACTGTGTCGGTTTCCGCTTCGCTATCCTGCGAGCCATTACCACCATAAAAGGAATCATTACCACTGGTACCAACAAACGTGTCACTACCGTGTTGACCTAAGTTAACGGCTTGCTGATCGCCCACAAACTGCTGTGCCGCTGCATTATCTGGCGCAATCATCAAGTCATCACCTTGATTACCATTATTGAACGCTGGAGACTGTTCAACGTGGTCGAAATTGATATCTCCGATAGAGGTTTCACCATTACTCACGAGGTTACGAATATCGCTAGGTGACGTTCCGAAATCAGGTACCGCTTGCGTTTGTTGTAACTCTCCAACCGCAATAGTTATACGAGGAGCGTCTGCAACTGCTGTTACTGTAATATCAAGCGTATCGCTTACGCCTGTGTTTGTCGTATAAGTTACAGTTGGGACATCACCTGACCAATTGTCAGAGGGAACAAACAAATAACTACCATCTTGGTCAACCGTTAACTCACCACTGGTCAACGTGATAGTTTGACCAAGGTCATAGAACGCCCCCCCTATTTCAACTGACTGCAATGATAAAATATTATCTGCGTCAGTATCATTAGACAAAACGTTGCCGGAAACATTGTTATCTTCGTCTACAGTTCTAGTGTCAGGTTGAGTATGAGTAGCATTGTATTCGTAAACAACCACATCGATACTAGTCGAAGTTGTTACTGTACTAGTTGAATCCTTCTCGCTAGCAACTGCTTCCACATCGATAGTGAAATCGTCGTTACTTCCTGCAGGAGGTAATACAGTCAAATTTGTCATATCCCAATTGCTGATATCAAACTCTTCGCTCGTGTTAGTAAATGTATGAGAGTTGACTCCATCGCTTAACTCAGCCCCTGTCGGGAAACCGCTAACATTAACAGCTAAAGTCTCTGAACCATCGTTATCATTTAACGATGCTTGTAGCTCCGTCAATGGAATCCACGTATCCTGCGGGCCTTCATTCGTTGTATAAACCTGATAAAACTCAACGCCATTTTCATTTATTAGTTCTGATGTACGTATATCAATACTATCTAATTGAGATACGTCACTAACAATACCAAAGTTGGTGTTATTTAAATTAACAGGACTTCCACCATCAACTGAAACGTTAACGTCAAAGTTACCAGGACCACTCTGATTATGATGATAAACTTCTATCGGATAAAAGCCTGAAACTGTTGGTATGAATGCTCCGCCTTGAATGGTCCCGCGACCATCGCCCCAACGAGCGTCGTCTGTAAGCTCGCCACCAATTTTTATAGCTAAACTGTCATCAGCTCTGCCAACGAAATCGTAAGACGTACCAGCTTCAAGATAAATCAGACCCGTTATAAGTGTAGCTTGACCTGCTCCTTGGTTAGGGTCTCTAACATCATTGGTATTACTTGAGGAACTAATATCACTATCCAAATCATCGATCACATTAATCAAGGTATCAGGGTCAACACCATTACCAACCCCATATTGGAAACCAACAGAGACGCCATTCCACATATTCACGTTGAATTGTTGGTCCGGCAATTCAATTCCATCTATGGTAGTAATCAAATTAGGCGCATCAGCAATTGGCGTAACATTTATTGAAATAGTCGATTCAAGACCTGTATTAATACCATCCGTTGGTTTAAAGCTTATTTGAGCATAATCTTGCTGTTGATCGCCTATCCCTGGAGTCGAGTGACTATCGTACCCTGACTCATCTTCATCAGGAGTAAAACGAACTCTATCTGCATCAAACGCACCTTTGTTAATGACTTGACCAACTGAAACATCATGCCACTGACCATCGTCACCAAAGTACTCAAACTGACCGTTATCTGGTAAATCAGTAATCTCAATACCTAAAGATGAGTCCAGTGAATCAACATCAGTAATTCCAAACGAATCCCACTCAATGAGGGTTGGAGTGTCTTCGTTGGTATTGATAATGCCACCTGAGGAAATG